>CAMYJJ010000252.1 GCA_947258735.1 Thermodesulfovibrionia bacterium
AACAGGAACTACGAATCAGTGAAAATTGATGAAGAGCTGGCCTGGAGTAATCTTCGTTTGCAGAAGATATCGCGAGAAAATACAGAAACGATAATAACCATCGCACAATTAAAAAAGAAAATTGCCCAAAGAGATGCTGACTGGATTAAGGCCCATCTCTCATTTGACCAGGAAGACCTGAACAAACATCTCGCCCAGATAGACGGGAAACGGAATGAACTCCGCGAGCGCATCGCCGTGCTTATGCAGGAGCAGCAGGACGTGGAGAGCAGGTGGCTGGAAGCCCAGAAACAGGTTGAAGCCTCGCAGGGAGCCAAAGAAGAGGTCAAGGCAAGGGCCGCTTCTTTCCTTAAAGCACGGGAGGCCTGGCGGGGGACATATCAGAGTGTACTGGAACAGACTGAAGTCATTAACCAGATGCTGAATCTTGAAGAACAGCTATGGCAGCGGCGTTATGCCCTCCTCAGGCCTGCCCTAAACTATAGTGAACTGAAGGGATGGAAGGATGAGGCTGTTTCATTTATTACGAGCGCGGAAGCAGGCCTGCGTGTTGTCCAGTCCCGCCAGAACAAACTGCAGTCACAAATGCGGACAGTAGAAAAACAGATGTCTGACGAAGGGGCTGATCCGGTTATCAGACAGAATGCAGAAACACAGATGAATGCCCTTCGTAAATCCAGTGAACGTGACCTTGAATTTCTGTCTATGGTCCTCGGGGCGAGAGAACTGCAGCTGCGCCTGATCAGTGAAATAGATGCAAAACGGAAAACCGTCTCTTTAAAGGACACGCTTGCGGGACTGGGGAGAAGGATATTGAAATTATGGGAATTCGAGTTATGGGTCATTAACGAGCGTTCTGTTACGGTCCATAAGGTCGTCGTCGCCCTGTTTATTTTTATCATGGGAATGGTGCTGGCGAGCATGATTACGCGGAGTATCGGTAAACGATTATTAACAAATACCCATCTGGACCAGACTGCGTCATCTGCTATTGAGAAAGTGATGTACTATATTGCCCTTCTGTTCATCATCCTTTTTGCACTGCGCACCGTCAATATACCCCTGACGGTTTTTACGATCTTTGGAGGCGCGATTGCTATTGGAATCGGTTTCGGCGCCCAGAACCTGATCAACAATTTCATCAGTGGATTTATTCTCATGGTGGAGCGGCCGGTCAAGATAGGCGATGTTATTGAAGTGGAAAACAATTATGGGATTGTAGAAGACATCGGGACGCGGTGCACCCGTGTCAGGACGCCGGGGAACATGCATATCCTGGTTCCCAACAGCAGCTTTCTGGAAAAGAATATTGTTAACTGGACCCTTGCCGATCATGAGATCCGCGCGCAAATTACTGTGGGAGTAATATACGGATCAGATACCCGGCTGGTCAGGCAGCTGACGCTCAGGGCCGCAAAAGAACATGACAAGGTGATGTCTGCCCCTAAACCGTTTGTTATCTTCAGTGATTTTGGGGACAATTCACTGGTGTTCGATCTCTATTTCTGGGTACGTATACAGCGGGTTATGGACAGGAGGATGATTGAAAGCGATTTACGTTTCCGTATTGACAGTCTCTTCCGTGAAGCTGGAATCGTCATAGCCTTTCCTCAGCGGGATATACACCTTGATACGCTGAAGCCGCTCGATGTGCGGGTACTGAAGCAAGACGATGCATCAGAGGAGGGATAACGAACAGACGCCGGCTGTTTCCTACACCCACATAATTCATACATATAGGGAGGATGACCTTAATAATAAGTATTGCAACGGTCTTGCAAAACATCTGAAGATGACACCATGTCTCTTATTGACCTTCAAAGGTAGGCTGTATTTCACTGAATCGTGCCGTATTCAAGACTTATTCTTAGGGGCATCCTCCCTGACTCAAATATGTATGAATAATGTAGGCTACATCCAGTTCTTTCGCCTGAAATAGAACAGCATCACAACGCCGACAATCACCATCAGGCTGAGGGCAAAGGGATATCCCAGATACCAGTTCAGCTCAGGCATGTTAAACGGGCTCTTTTCCGGGTTGAAGTTCATCCCGTAAATGCCGGCTATAAACGTTAAGGGGATAAATATCACAGCAAAAATAGTAAGTACTTTCATGATCTCATTCATCCTGTTGCTCACACTCGAGAGATACACGTCCAGCATGCCTGATATCATGTCTCTGAATGTCTCCACCGTATCAATGACCGAAATCGTATGATCATAGAGGTCCCGGAGGTATATATTGGTCGACTCTTTTATCAACGGAGTTTCTTCGCGCTGCAATCCGTTAATGATCTCTCTCAGGGGCCAGACTGATTTACGAAGAAATATCATTTCTTTTTTTAAATCGTGAATTCTCTGTAATATGGCGGGGGCAGGATTTGTTACCAGCTCCTCTTCTATTTCCTCCATTACCTCACCGATATCCTCAAGGACATTAAAGTAGTTATCTACCACTGAATCTATAAGGGCATAAGCAAGATAATCAGCGCCGGCTTTTCTTACCCGTCCCTTGCTGTTCTTTATCCGGTTTCTCAGAGGGTCAAAGATATCCCCCTTTTTTTCCTGGAACGTAATGACATAATTATCTCCTGCCATAAGGCTCAACTGTTCTGCCCCAAGGGTTTGTGCATTACTGTTATACAGGAGCATTTTAAGTGAGATAAAAAAATAATCATCAAATATATCCATTTTTGTACGCTGGCTGGTATTTAATATGTCTTCGATAATAAGCGGGTGCCAGCCAAAATATGTACCAAGCTCCTGTATAACGTCAATATCATGCACCCCTTCCACATTGATCCACGTGATGGTCGGTTTCTCTTTAAAGGGGAAGCATTCTTCGACCGTTTCAAGTTCCTTCATATCATAGTATTCCCCGTCATAATCAATGACCGTTATTCTTACATCTTCTGTTTTTTGCTCACCGATAAAAACCGGGGATCCGGGACCCAGTCCCGCCTTTTTTGAAACCTTATGAAATAATTTCACCATAACATATCTCCTGTTGCAGAGATTACCACAGATGTATATTGCCGGCATACGGTCACATCACCATGATGCATTGCTGCCATTCATATGCTATTACATATTCGCTATTCATTTTAATTTTGTCAAATGAACTTCTCCGCAGCAAACCGGGGATTGCCATGGGGCGCTGCTCTTTCCTTCTAAAGGAGAGTCGCAGAAGGTTCTTTCTTAAATCTTTGTCTTTTTATCCCCCTTTTGATTGTCACAGTGGACTCGTACCGAGCTTCCGGGATATGCAGGTCTGGACATGAACAAATGTAGGGGCACGGTGCCCGTGCCCTTTTTTTAATTTAGCGGCCAGACCGGAATAGCACGGATATTAAGCAATCACGTCCTTCTTTGGTTCTTTCTTAGACAAGTAAGAAACGAACTTGTCGTTTGGGGGCGGAACTCCATTCTGGTAGGAAATCTTCGCCCCAGGCAGCACATATCCTTAGGGTCCGGTCTGCACAGGTTGTTGCCCACATACATAATACTAATAACTGTCATTCTGAACTTGTTTCAGAATCTATGGATAGTTAGAGGTTATGAGACCCTGAAACAAGTTCAGGGTGACAATACGTGGTTTGAGCAACAGCCTGTGCACATTTTACAAAACTTGTGTAATACGTAGAAGCGATCCCGGATATGTTGAACTTTCTAAAACAGCTCATTCTCAAGAACCAGGGACGACAGAGAAATCATACCGACAAGTTCTCCCCCCTCCTCAACCGGAGATCTCCTTATGCCGGCACGGTGGAGAAGACGGGCAACATACCGGACATCCATGTCCGCCGGCACTGTAATGACCGGTTTTGTCATAATTTCATAGACATTAACTTCATCTGAAGAAAGCCCTGGCAGAAGCACCCCCCGAATCAAGTCCTGCACAACGATTATGCCCCAGGCATCATCGGGATGCCTTTTTTCGACCAGCAGATCATTGACACCCAATTCCCTCATTTTTGCGGCTGCTTCTTTTGCTGTTGCCATACCGTCAATGGACGTCACTCCCTTCTGCATAACGTCTCTCGCCCTCACAATCTTCTTACCATCTGAAACCATAACAGATCTCCTTTTTTATGAATTACAAATATACCCGAAACTTATTCCCATGCCATTTGCCGTTAAAAGACCACTATAAATATTGATCGCGCACTTCTTTCTTGAATCGTTCCATCTGGCTCTCCATACCTATCACATGCTCCACCGGTAAAACAAAAGCAATCCCGGTCCCCGGCTCTTTAAATTTGCCTGCGGTGTTTATGGCATCCAGGATAGTCGTGACAAGATGCTCTTCAACCAAAAACATGATGATGTCGGACTGATCTTCCAGGGTAAGACCGAAAAACGTCTTCGCTTCATGGATACCGGTACCCCTCGCAGGGATAATAGTCGCACCGGTGGCGCCGGCCTCTTTGGCCGCATCAACAACCTGGTCGGTTTTATCAGCCTTGACTGATGCTAAAATAACCTTAAACTTCATTGTCACCCTCCTCCTGATTTTTTTCTGGCCCGGTTCACTGACCAGTGCATATATTGAGCATAACCCATTACCGTGATAATCGGAAACAGACTGGCAAAGGCAATAAGACCGAAACCGTCCAGGGCCGGATTGCGGCCGGGAACAGTGGCTGACAGTCCAAGACCCAGGGCCGCCACAAGGG
>CAMYJJ010000253.1 GCA_947258735.1 Thermodesulfovibrionia bacterium
CTGCCCCTTGGTGGGCCGTGTTCTGCTTCTTCCTGAAAAATCTCCAAAGATATCGCCGAACATGTCACCAAAAATATCGCCGAATCCGGACGTGAAGTCGCCGAATCCGCCAAATCCTGCTCCAACTCCCTCAGCTGTTCCAAAACGGTCATAGTTGGATTTCTTCTGGGGATCACTCAGACATGAGTAGGCTTCATTGATTTCCTTGAATTTATCCTCTGCCGCCTTGTCATCAGGGTTTCTGTCAGGATGGTATTTCAGGGCAAGCTTTCTGTATGCCTTTTTAATATCTGGATCAGTTGCGTTTCTGTCCAGTTCAAGTGTACTGTAATAATCTTTTGACATAGTAATTTCGTTAACCGTTTTCCGTTGTCCGTAATCCGATTTCCAATTACGGTCTACGGATTACGGTTCACGGACGACGGTTTTTATTCTTTCTTCTCCTCTGTTTCTTCAAATTCTGCTTCTACTACATCTTCTTTATCTTTGGGGGCTTCCTCTGTCTCTGCTGTATCAGCTCCCGGCTGCTGGGCCTCAGCACCTGCTGCCCCTGACTTGTACATTTCTTCGGCAATTTTATGAGAAGCTGTAGTCAGTTCCTCGATGGCCTTTTTCAGTTCATCAGGATCCGTGGCAGTGTCCTTGAGATTTTTGCATTTTTCAAGGGCAGCATTGATTGTATGTTTCTCATCTTCGGTAACTTTATCACCATAGTCTTTCAATGATTTTTCAACTGTATAGATGAGGGTATCTGCCTCGTTCTTTGCTTCAGCAAGCTGTCTCCTCTTGCTGTCTTCACTGGCATGAGATTCGGCATCAGCTGTCATTTTATTAATTTCCTCATCAGAGAGACCGCTCGAAGCCGTAATTCTTATGGATTGTTCTTTACCGGTGCCTTTATCTTTTGCTGAAACGTGCAGTATGCCGTTTGCATCAATATCAAAGGTAACTTCTATCTGGGGAACCCCTCTTGGTGCTGGCGGAATACCGACCAGTTCAAAATTTCCCAGCAGCTTGTTATCATTGGCCATCTCTCTTTCACCCTGACAGATCTTGATCGTGACAGCAGGCTGGCTGTCAGCTGCAGTTGAAAAGACCTGGCTCTTTTTGGCAGGGATAGTCGTATTCTTTTCGATGAGCTTTGTAAAGACCCCACCCAGTGTTTCAATACCAAGCGACAAAGGCGTTACATCAAGGAGAAGTACATCTTTAACATCACCTTTTAACACGCCTGCCTGGATTGCTGCCCCTGATGCAACTACCTCATCAGGATTCACACCTTTGGATGCTTCCTTCCCAAAGAACTCCTTGACGATCTCCTGGACTTTAGGCGTCCTTGTCTGACCCCCGACGAGGATCACTTCATTAATATCAGAAGCGCTCATGCCGGCATCTGCCAGGGCTGTTTTACAAGGCGCAATGGTCCTTTTTACGAGGTCATCAGTCAGCTGTTCAAATTTAGCGCGGGAGAGTTTCAGTACAAGATGTTTTGGACCGCTTGCATCAGCGGTAATAAAAGGCAGATTGATTTCGGTTTCCATTGCTGAAGATAACTCTATCTTTGCCTTCTCAGCACTCTCCTTTAATCTCTGCAGGGCCATTTTGTCGTTTCGCAGATCTATGCCCGCGTCTTTTTTAAATTCATCAACCAGCCAGTCCATAATGACAATATCAAAGTCATCTCCTCCGAGATAGGTATCACCGTTTGTTGATTTGACCTCTACCACGCCTTCCCCGATCTCCAGAATAGAAATATCAAATGTACCCCCACCCAGGTCATACACCGCTATTTTCTCTTCTTTCTTTTTATCCATTCCATAGGCAAGAGACGCTGCTGTAGGTTCATTGATTATGCGTAATACGTTCAGCCCAGCTATTTTGCCGGCATCCTTGGTCGCCTGACGCTGGCTGTCATCGAAATAGGCAGGTACGGTGATGACCGCGTCCGTAACATCTTCGCCCAGATAATCCTCGGCTGCCTGTTTCATTTTTTGCAGGATCATAGCTGAAACTTCAGGAGGAGAGTACGTTTTGCCATGTGCCTCTACATGAGCATCTCCATTTGATGCTGCAACAATTTTATAAGGCAGCTTTTTGATTGCTTCTTTTGATTCTTTCGAATCATACTTTCTTCCCATCAGTCTCTTTATGGAGAAAATAGTATTTTCCGGATTTGTTATTGCCTGTCTTTTTGCAACCTGTCCAATGAGTCTTTCCCCTTTGTCTGTAAAACCAACAACAGACGGGGTCGTTCTTGTGCCTTCCTGGTTTGCTATGATTACCGGTTCACCACCCTGCATGACTGCGACTGCCGAGTTGGTTGTTCCAAGGTCAATGCCAATTGCTCTCCCCATAATGTTACTCCTCCTGTTTCATATTCTTTATATAATTGTTAACTGAGATTCGATTGTTGTAGTTTACTCTTCAGTGCTGCTTTCTTCATCTGAATGAGCAGGTTTTGCAGAGACCCCTACCATGGCCGCTCTTAATACCCGTTCTTTTAACATGTAGCCCTTTCGGAACTCTTTTACTATCGTATTCTCTTCAGTGTCATCAGATTCGATCTGTGACATGGCATGATGTACTGAGGGATCAAACGGTTTGCCAAGTGCATCAATGGTCACCAGTCCGTGTTTCTCAAGGACGTTTTTCAATTCCTTTAAAGTCAGGTTTACCCCCTCGGCCAGAGAACCGGATGTTTCACCTTCAGATGAATGATGAAGAGCCAGTTCAAGATGGTCTATGACCGTGAGAATATCAGTTATGATTTCTTCATTGGCATACTTCAGGAGTTCTTCCCTGTTTCTGTCTGATATTTTCTTGTAGTTTTCAAAGTCTGCATACAGTCTGACATATTTTTCTTCAGCTTCAGCCAGCAGCTGTTTTGCATCTTCTCTTTTATCCTGCTTTTTTCCCGTGTCTTCATCTGGGGTGTCAATTTCTACATCCTGTCCAGTCTCTTCGATGGCTTCATACTGCTCTTCCTTAATGTGGTGTTTTTTTGACATATAAAAATACCTCGTCAGTTTTCTGATAGAATCCGTGTTAAAGCCTGTGCTGTATGATCAACTATGGGAATAAGCTTTTTATAATTCATGCAGGTTGGCCCGATAATGCCTATGGCTCCGCTGGAGAGTTTTTTATCACTGTATGTTGCTGCAACCATACTCATGTTGCTCATTGCCGGCATGATATGTTCGAGCCCCACAAACACCTTGATTCCCTGTGATCCGCTAAGCTGGTTCAGCATTTTAAGCATGAACTGCTTGTCTTCGATGGCCCTTAATATGTCCTTGACCTGCTTTGAATCTACAAAGTCAGGCAGATAGGAAGTGCCTGAAAGGCCGTTGAATGCCAGGATATCATCGTCAAGAATTATCAGTTCTTTAAACAGGTAAAGCACACTTGTTACGATCCGGTCGTATGCCTCTTTGTCCTTTATGAGTTGATAGGACAATAATTCTTTTATGTCCTTTATCTTTTCACCTGCAAATTTGCTGTTTATATAATGTGCTGCTTTATCCAGCTGCTGCTGGCTATACGGCTTGTCCAGTTCCAGGAAAATATTTTTAACAATACCTTCCTCTGATATAAGCACGGACAATGCTTTTCTATTGTCATATTTTATTATCTTGATATGCTTCAGCACCATATTTTCAATTTTAGGCGGAATGGCTATCGCCAGATTTTGAGACATAAGAGAAAGAGTCCTGGCTGCTTTTTTTATGACACCATTGCCGTCACTTTCTTCGCTTTGAAGCCTCAATGATAACTCATGAGACATACTGTCGCTTATGGGCAAGGGTGCATCCTCCAGCAGAGAATTAACATAAAATCTGTACCCCTTTTCCGTCGGCACTCTCCCTGCTGAGGTATGGGGTTGCGCAATATACCCCATTTTTTCAAGCGTGGCCATGGCGCTTCTAATGGTCGCGGAGGACAGATTAAGAGGATATCGTTTTATCAATAATATAGAGCCGATGGGCACATTAAGATCGATATGGCTCTGTGTGACTGCCCACAGTATCTTTTTTTGTCTTTCATTAAGCATATTTCAGTTATTTGGCACTCTCTATTGGTGAGTGCTATTTAATATAGCAACAACTTTTGTCAGCTGTCAAGAATACCAATACTGATTACTGCAGTGAATGTGCATGATACAAGAGAACAGTATTATAGATAAAAATCATATAATGACACACTGATGGGCATTTGATTTAAACAACACTGTAAAGCTTTCCACAGGGCGGGGTATGTTATCATTTATATATAGTGAATATCCGTATAGCAATATGCTGATTATTTTTATATATATCATTAGCTTGTGATATTTAAAGTAAATAAGAGAATAGAGGAGGATATTAAACATAATTACTATTAATTGCTTATTTTAGGGTTTTGACAGTAATTGGCATTTGTGGTAATAATATCTAGCTTCATTATTCACTGGAATAATTTGCTATAATGTATTTAGGACGTAAGCACGATCCTGTTATTAATTTCTATTTATAACAGATCTGTTTCATCTGATCTTTGAGAACTTAAAAAGTAGGCCCGCAAGTCAATTTGTTTAAAAATTGAGAGTTTGATTCTGGCTCAGAACGAACGCTGGCGGCGCGCTTAACACATGCAAGTCGAACGGGGTGCTTGGAGCTGATCGCTTCGGCGTGACGCA
>CAMYJJ010000254.1 GCA_947258735.1 Thermodesulfovibrionia bacterium
CAGGACTCACCAATTGTTATTCTGGGGCATTCATGAAGACGCTCAAGCACCGCCCTTACAAGTCCGATGTCAGAGGTAAGCCCCTCACAGGAAGGTCTTCCCCCGGTCAGGTTAGGCTTTATGTAAACATTCTTGCCCGAAACAGTGAATTTCAGAGCATCAAGTGCTTCGCAGGCTGCGATGTAAGGATCAATAGATTTTGCCAGATAAACATCAGTGGTGCTCATTGATTGAGCCTCTTATACGTTGTTTATTATCTATATTAATAGAAATAAAGAAACTTATGCCAATGTCAGCTCTGTGAGTGAAAACCATCCTTTTTCATCAGAATACCAGTTCTGAATTTTCAATCCTGACTTCTTAACAAGCTCTTTTACCCCTTGCCGGCTGAATTTACAGGAATTCTCTGTATGTATGGTTTCATCCTTGTCTATGTTCAGCTCCATCTCTAGATCGTCTATACTTACGGTTGTGTTCCTGTTTGCACGGAGATGCATTTCTATTCTGTCTTTGTCCCTGTTGAAAAATGCAACGTGATCAAAGTGAGATGGCTTAAAGTCTGCTCCAAGTTCACGATTGATTACCCGTAAAATATTCTTATTAAATTCTGACGTTACTCCCTGTGCATCATCATAGGCGGCCTCAAGAGTAGCCTCAGGTTTTAGCATGTCAAATCCTACGAGCAACATGTCTCTCTTTTGCATGGTCCGGGCAACCCTTTCAAGAAAATCTTCTCTCTTTTTTTCATTAAAATTGCCTATGGTGCTGCCGAGAAACAGAATCAGCTTTCTTCGTTCAGACGGGATAACATCCATATGCATGGTAAAGTCTGCAACGATACCCAGGACCTCAAGCCCCGGATATATCCCGAGCAGTTCCTCGGACGCTTCAGTAAGGGCTGTCTCACTGACATCAACAGGAATATATCTGAGGTTTGACAGTTTTGAGGGACCTGCTGCATCGAGAAGCATACGGATCTTCCAGTTCGCACCAGACCCGAGTTCAACTATATCTCCCCTGTTAAATGAGTTCATTATTATCGGTGCGGACAGCTTTAATATGGACATCTCCGTCCTTGTGGGGTAGTACTCGGGGAGAGCACATATCTCCTCAAAGAGCTGCGAACCTCTTCTATCATAAAAATATTTACTTGGAATTGATTTTCTTGAGGCGTTCAGGCCATGAGAAATATCTCTTGTTATCTCTGACCGGAAAGACCTGTCAAGATGACTCCGGATTTCTATACGTTTCTCTTTCTTAATAACATCAGGATGCATTCTGTTCCTTTCTCACTCATCCGATTCATAAATGGAAGCAACGCGGAAATAAAACATGGCAAAAACGTTTTGATCGAAAACGTTGAATATTTTACATTTAGCAATCTTATTTTATTTTTACCATATCATGCGTCTTCATTAATTAATCTCATCGATTTCAAAATTTTTTGCCATGTTTCATTTCTGCCCATACGTATTAATAATGCAAGCAACCTCATCTGCAGGGTACAAAACGTGCCGTATTTGCTGCATCCCTGATAACCTGTTCAAATGCCTGTAATGCAAGTTCAATATCTTTATCAGTATTATGCAAACCAAGGGAAAGCCGCACAGAACAATGCGCCTCTTCCTCTGTCAGGCCCATCGCAAGCAAGGCATGTGAAGGTTTGGGTGAACCTGACCTGCAGGCAGAGCCTGACGAAAAGGCAATCCCTTTCTGGTCCATGGCAAGCACCAATGATTCCCCTCTCAGCCCTGGTAGAGTCATGTTGAGCGTATTGGGCAGTCTCAGGTGTTCATGGCCATTAAGCCTGGCCCCGGGAATGAGATGCTTAATGCCCTGCTCCAGCCTGTCCCTGAGAGTCTGTATGTGTCCCATGTCATGAATATGCTGCACCGCAAGCTCTGCTGCCTTTCCAAGACCTGCAATGCCGACTACGTTTTCTGTCCCTGCCCTGAGACCCCCTTCCTGCTTTCCCCCATGGATAAGGGGCGACAGAGAAATACCCTTGCGGTTATAAAGTGCCCCCGTACCCTTCGGACCATATATTTTATGGCCTGACATGGTAAGCAGATCAATATCAATCTCCTGAATATCAACAGAAATCTTGCCGATTGCCTGGGTCGCGTCTGTATGCATTATCACATTACGGTCTCTGCAGATGCGGGATATGTCTTTAACGGGCTGAACTGAGCCGGTTTCATTATTTGCCATCATCACACTCACTAGGCATGTTTTGTCTGTAATTGCATCTACGATGTCTAATGGATCAACTATGCCTGCCCGGTTAACCTTGAGATACGTTATATCAAACCCATTTGTTTCCAGCCATTGGCAGACCGACAAAACCGATGGATGCTCAATACAAGTAGTGATGATATGGTTTTTATCATGATTCAAAAATGCAATGCCCTTAACGGCGAGGTTATTTGCCTCTGAACCGGATCCGGTAAATACTATTCTCTTTGCAGTACAGTTAAGGAGTCTTGCAACACTCCTGCGCGCAGACTCAACAACAACACCGGCCCTCTTCCCCTCCTCATAAATACTGGAGGGATTGCCCTGGACAGCATTCATCTGCTCGATCATTATTTCTTTCACTTCAGCTGCAAGAGGCGTTGTGGCATTATGGTCCAGATACACACGTTTTTTCATGGTTTCAGCAGCAGCATCCTGCACAACACTGTTGTTAAGGCCATACTCTCCGGTACTGATAGTAACATGCCCCTCTCCCTTTACGACTTTTTCAACATCACATAACAGCGCTTTATAAACGGGAAATCCGGAGATCGGATCATATCTGTCCAGGTCTGTTAAATCGTTGATATTGCATTTTTGCCATTCTTCAGGTCCGATTGGTCCACCGCCTCCCATATTTGCATCGATCGAACCTTTTACGATATCATCTGTAACAAACCCCCTCATAACCACCTGGCCTCTTGCTGTTTTTATTTTTACCAGATCTCCGCTCTCTATTCCCCTCTCTCCTGCATCAACTGTATTGATCGTTACTACAGGTTCCGGCCTTTCTTTTAACAGGCCCGGGACTCCATGGTGCTGTGAACGAAAATCCGTATTCACTCTCGATCCGGAATTAAAAATAAGCGGGAACGGCTTTGCCAGATCAGGTCGTGACTCAGGGCTTTCCTTCGGCTCGGTATACACCGGCAACGGGTCATATCCATGTTCATCAAGAATGGACGAAGTGATCTCAATCTTCCCGCTTGGTGTATCAAATCCCGGTTTTCCATCTTTTCGAAGAAGCCCTTTCTCCCATTTTTTGTACTCCATAATTCTTGACGGCAGCCTTACCATGCCTTCTGATTTACGAACATCCTCAGGAGTAAAGCCCGATCCCGTAAGCACATGTCTTAACAGGTCTTCTTCATTCTGCGGATAGAGATGTCCATACCCGAGCCGTCTTGCCAGTTCAGACATGATAAAGAAGTCATTCCGTGCCTCACCAACGGGCTCTATTACTTTTTCCCTTATCCTGAATATCGGCCCGTACGTCATGTATGATTCAATCTCATACATGGTAGTTGCAGGAAGGATTATATCTGCATATGCTGAATCAGCTGTCAGCTGGCGATCTATGCACACCAGGAAGTCGAGTTTGTTAAGTGTCTCACGCCATATAGAAGGCCGGGGCCATGAAGTAATGATTGAGCCGCCAAGTATGATGAGGGATCGAATCCTGTACGGCCTTCCATGGATGACCGATTCAGGCAGCGACATTGCATGAGATTCTCCACGGTACTGGCTGTACACAGGAAATCTGTCACGTCCCAATGCCTTATTACGATCAGGATTTGCAACATGTCCCTCTCTATTAATCGGAAAACTGTTTTCTTTCATTGAAAAGCAGCGGCCTCCCGGTACATCGAGCTGCCCGGCCAGGGCCCATAACACCTGGGTCGCACGTATGGCCTGTACCCCGCAGTCACTGTACTCCAGTCCGCTGTACATGACAGGAGATGCCCCGTCAGCATCTGCCAGACGTCTTGCCAGGGATACAACGGTGTCAGCTGGAACACCGCTGATCTTCTCCACCGCTTCAGGACTGAAGTGCTGAACATATCGGGCAAACTCCTCAAACCCCTGTGTCCAGTCCCGGACAAATGCTTCGTCATAGAGTTCTTCACGTATGACCACATTACATAATCCCAGAGCAAGTGCACCGTCAGTTCCGGGCCGTATCGGTATCCATTCAGCGCCCGGCAGTTTAGCCATCATGGTCCGCCGGGGATCTATCACTATTATCCCCGCCCCTCTCACATGGGCCTTTATTATCCTGTCAAGGTCAAGAGGCGGGCAGTCAGTGGCAGGATTTGCTCCCCAGATAATAATCAGGTCTGCGTTTTCAATATCAGAATACATATTGATTAACATCCCGCCCATCGTCACATGAGGAGCGATCATGGCAAATGACACATAACAAAGTGCGCCTACACCCATTGTGTTGGGAGAACCAAAGGGGAATAATACGCTGGAGGCTGATGATACAGCAACACCTTCAGGCTGATATATATCACACATGGCAAGTTCAAAACTTCCCCTGCCGGTGTACATCGCCGTTGCTTCAGGGCCGGACTCTGCCTTAATCCTGTTCAGCCTGTCAACAATAATCTCATAGGCTTCGTCCCATGAAATGCGTTCAAACTCATATG
>CAMYJJ010000255.1 GCA_947258735.1 Thermodesulfovibrionia bacterium
ATCGGAGAACATCATGAAATGGAAAGATTTAAAAGTGCGGACGAAGATCATAATCAGTTTCATCATTCCGCTCATAATGATAGGGATAATCGGTGTATGGACATACGAATCAAGCAGAAACATTTTTGAAGATGCTGAGCACCTCAGGGACGAGAGTGTTGTTTTTGCGGGAATAGCCGAACAGATGGGAAAAGATGTTATTCAGATACAGCAGTGGCTGACTGACATTTCAGCAACCCGCGGGTTGGACGGACTGAATGATGGCTTTGATGAAGCAGAAAAGAGTTACCAGTCATTTTTATCAGGATTGAACCGGTTTGAAAACATGTTTAAAAACGAAAATCACAAAAAGGGGATCAAACAGACAGATGAATTAAAGACCCGTATTGATAAATACTACGACATGGGCAAAAAAATGGCCAGAGGTTATGTTGATGGGGGACCGGAAGTCGGCAATAAAATGATGGCAGATTTTGACAGTGCTGCCGAGGGGATCTCTGCTTCAATTGAACCATTTGTAGAGGAACAGGTAAATGAAATGGGAACAAAAGTAGGAGAGATTATTTCATCTGTAAAAAATCTCAAGACAGGGGTACTTACCATCTTTTTTGTATCAGTTGTATTCGTTATTTTAAGTGGATTGTTCTTAACCCGTTCCGTAACAGGGCCGCTTGAAAAGGCAATGACACTGACCCGTTATTTAGCCGAGGGCGATTTAAGAAAACAGGTTGATTTAAACCAGAAAGATGAATTTGGCCAGTTGCTGGTAACCGAACAGAGCATGATAGAAAATCTAAAGCGCATAGTAGGAGAAATAATTGAGGTTGCCGGAACAGTGTCAAACAACTCAAAGGGGCTGTCATCAACAGTCGCCCAGATCAACACCGGGATAAAAGAGCAGAGTGATCAACTGGAACACAGTTACACAGCCACGACAGAGGTATCACATACAGTAATGGAAGTTGCCAAAGGCGCTGCAGAGGCTTCAGATTCAGCAAGGGAGTCAGTGACAATAGCCAATGAAGGCAAGACGGTCGTGGAACAGACCGTTTCAAGTGTGATGAAAATAGCCGAAAATATTGAGATGTCATCAGCTACCATAGGATCTCTCGGAGAAAGCAGAAAAAAATTGGAGATATTACGGACGTGATTAATGACATTGCCAGCCAGACCAATCTTCTTGCCCTGAATGCTGCCATAGAAGCTGCACGAGCCGGAGAACAGGGTCGGGGATTTGCAGTGGTCGCTGATGAGGTCCGGAAACTGGCCGAAAAGACAGGTGAGGCCACAGAAGAAATTACTGATATGATTAAAAAGATCCAGTTTGATTCGACACAATCGGTCCAAAGTATGGAAAAAAATAAAATAGAAGCTGATAAAGGAGTAAAACTAGCAGGTCAGGCCATGGAATCTCTTGAGAAAATTGTAAATGCTTCAGACCGGTGTCTTGAGCAGGCCAATTCAATTGCAGCAGCATCGGAGCAGCAATCTGCAGCAACTGAAGAGCTCTCATCAAACGTCGAAACCATTAGCAGCAATTCAGGCATGTTAAAAGATGCAGTTTCACATATTAACAACGCTACGGTAGAGCTTTCTCAGATATCAAATGAATTAATGGAGCTGATTTTGTGGTTTAAAATAGATACGCATGCGGGTAATCCCTCAACTGCTGTTGGTATTTCTGACAATATGACTAAAGACCCGGTTCACCCGACAATTTAACGAGAGAATCAGATGTAAAAAAAGCGGACTGATAACATAATCAGTCCGCTTTTCAATTCACCTTATTATTAACTGTATTTAACTTTGTGGCAAAGCTTCAGGGCTTTTTATGTAGGCACGCAGCAGCTGTTCTTCATCTTTATCCCAGAAAAGGTCCATTCCCGTGTCATCTTTCAATCTGATTAACTCCTTTGCCATAATCAGCAGCAGGTCCTCAGCTGATGCAGAAGCCACCTGATCCATCTTGTACTCTTCATATGCCAGATTATTCTTTGTGCCTTTCATATGTCCCTCCTCTCATAGTCTAAATCTATCTTTAATATATGAAGAGAATATGAAGGTATGAAAGGGGTTTCTGCTATTCTGGACGGTAATATTGCCCTGAAATAATAAACAGATACTGTATTATGATTAATATCATATGCAGCTCAATGTACTTTATGTAAAGCTTTGTATAAGAGAAGATCGTAAGCCATAATACATTATTGCTTACATAATCAGAAAGGAAGTGAAAGTCATGACAAGGTTACTAAAAAAATTCATGTTACGTCCTTGTGCTCATTGTAAAGAAGGATGTTGAATGCAGGCAGAGTCGTTCATGGCTCTGCCTTTTTTTAATACTTATTGATTTTAATTTCAATGCGTCTGAATGGTCATGTAATCAAATCTTTGAGTTCGTTTACATTGAATGAACTTTCTTTGCACTGCTTCATCCATCGGGCACATCGGTTTGCATCCAAAGAGATTCCCACAGGCGGAATTCCCAGATTAATGCACAGTCTCATCCCCTGAACAAGTTCAGGAACACATGCAATTCCAAGCGCTCCGACACTTGTATGTTCAGATTTTATTTTCCTGAATAGTTGATCAAGATCCATCGAGACCGAAATGAACGGGTGAATTCCGTATTTCCTGAGTAACACACTGCCGAGATGTACAAAGCAGTCCTTTGTGCATGCTTTGCACTCAGACTCGTATTCTCCGGAAATGGCTTTGCATTCAGGCCTGAAATCCCGAAGGCAATGTGCAATAAGTGAGAACCTGTATTCACTTTCTTTAAACGCCTTGCTATATATCCTGTTTACCAGTTCGATCTCTATCATATATAGATGATATTGATATTCCTTTGTCTTCAGGATATCATCAACCCTCCGGGAAAGAGGGAGGGTCTTTAAATGTTGCTTAACACCTGTGGTATAGTTTGACAGGGACTCTTTCAGGGTCTGCCTTATATATGAGATGAGCGGTTTATCAACCTGTTTTGATGTGATCTTTTTTAGCAGTGACCCGGCCTTGCCCGCCCTTTGTATCTGTCCGAGAAGCTCCTGCTTATCAGGACATCGCCCAAGAAACAGGTCTGTCAGCTCTCTGATGGTCCTGTAGTACTGTTCAGTCCCTTTACTGCCTCCGAACAGGGAGTATGTCTTTCCATTGATAGTCATGAATTTTCGCCTTTACTTAATTATAGAATGGCATGGAAAATATAAAAGGGGATAGTGGGAGAACTTCTTTGAAAAATATCGAAGTTCAACTTAGATATTTATTTATAGACTATTTTTTTTATCAGCTGTTCAAGCGGTATGAATAATCTATTTTATTATTCATGACTACCTGATAAAGGTCAGAGCATTTGATGTAAATGGATTAGCGCCGCACGTCTGCCCGCTCTGAACTTCGAATTTCAGGGTATTAGAGTCAAGCAGTTCAATCAATATGGCATCACCCGAATGATAACAGTATATTTGCCCATCTGCGGTAATATCTGAGAAAACCCTGTCAACGGTGCCTGAATTAGCAGCTGTGAAGGTAATTACCGATCCATCGATGCTGCTGCCGACATCCCCTACAGATATAGCATACTGAGATGCATCAACATTGTGTTTTACCAGCGCCAGACCATACGATTCGAAAAAGTATTCGTCTGCCCCTGAGTTTAAGACCCAGATGCCCTGTGCTGTTCCTGCTTCATCATAGCCTATTTCACCGCAGAGAGGTGATATTGTTCTCAAGGTTGCTCCGTCATAACTGCCGAAGCGTGCTTCCATAGTTGATCTGGTTGTTGAGTTAAAGTAGTCAACAGGACAGGTCGCTGAAGAAAGCCATTCATGTCTTGCAGCATTTACAAAAGGTACAGTTACCCTGTCATCATACAGACCAACATCAAGTGCCACATGCGTTGCCCCGGGATATGCATCCGATTCTCCCAGCTTCTGTCCGGACGTCACTGATATACTCACATTTTTTGAGCAGGACTCGACCGTTTCTGTCCCGGTGCTGTAACTTTCACACTGTGAGGCACTGAAGCTGCCGATCGAATCAGCTATGGTCTGCGTTACTCTCGTAACATGCCCGAACACCATCTCTACATCTGAACATGGCTCCATGGTCAATGAGTAATCTGTATGATTCGCCCTGAAACCGGTGAGGTACTGCTGTCTCCCTACACGGGTAATGGTCACATCTCCGGGTGAGAAAATGTCTATTGGGAATTGCTGAATATCAAGGAACATATATATGTGATCAGTCGGGTATGTATGGGCCGGCGGATTGAGGTTTCCCAAGGGGACTATACCGGTCACCGCTGTCATATCAACCGGCAGAAAGTCAAAAAACGTATAGCTGCTTCCGCACCCGGACAGGCCAGAACCGGAGCTGCCCGATCCGCCTGAAGACCCTGATCCCGAGCTTCCTGCACCGCTTCCCGATCCGCTCCCTCCGCATGCATTTATAGCAATGCACAATATGACGGCAGACATCATTTGTAATACTTTGCGTGCCATTTCTTTTTTATAAAAATTTCTCATTTGTGTTCTCCTCTTCTCACCTTATACATTTGTTATCGGGTATTACAGGGAAATCTTTATTCAATAGATTTGACACATTAACAAATAATAAAACGGGGC
>CAMYJJ010000256.1 GCA_947258735.1 Thermodesulfovibrionia bacterium
CATCTTCTTATACGCATGAAAGAATAGTCATCTGCTTGCCGCCTGCTGCTTTCATAGTTACCTTTTATATCTGAAACATATCAGTTGAATCATACCGGCCTGCCGTGTAAAGCGTAAGACTGTCTCCTATGATTTCACGGTGCGTTCGCAATGCTAATGAAGGATCATTATTATTTTGGGACAGGTGTGCAAGACATGCCCATTTCAGACGCTGCCCTCCCAGCAGAAGTCCGGCTGCTTCCCTGTTTGAAATATGCCCTTTTGGCCCGCTGATTCGCTGCTTAAGAAAGGCAGGAAATGGTCCGTTGAAAAGCATGTCATGATCGTAATTGCTTTCGATAAATACCGCATCAAGGGAGGGGATAATTGAGCAAAGATCATTGAACGTATGCCCCAGATCAGTCATTATTCCAAGACGTTTGCTGCCGGACGATATGACAAACACGGCTCCATCTGCTGCGTCATGCGGACAGGGGACGGTCTGAACAGTTACACTCTGGAATTCAATAGTCTCGCCTGCCATAAAAAAATGCACTTCATTAATTCTACCGAGCTCATGCTTTTTTAATGAATGGGTAAACGTACGCCGGGTTATGTAGAGAGGAATGCCGAATTTTCTCTGGTATACTCCGGCATAACGTACATGATCAGCATGGTCATGGGAAATGATGAGGGCATCTACATCATTGATATCGCGGTCATGTAATGCCAGCCTTTCCTTTGCCTTAATGCCGGAAATACCCGCATCAAAGAGCAGCTTCACCCCATCTGTTTCAACATAGATGCAGTTACCGCTGCTTCCTGACTGAAGAGAAATTGCGATCACGCACATATATTCACATATTGATGTGCCTCAATACAAGCATCTGAAATACGCGAAATCAAATAAACATATCTTCCATACTGCTGGCGCCCAGGTCAATTCAAACCTGCTTATTCCAGCGCAGCCTCCCTGCACTCAGAATGCAGTGCTTAGATGTTTTTCTAAGCTTTAGTTATACAATGGCATAAAAAATAATCGTCATATGTCACTGCCTGCTTTTTTTATTGTCAATCACCTCGTTCCTTTGTTAATATGATGAGAGGTGTCATCGCTTTATTATTTTTTGTAATTATCATGCAATTCTGAATACTTCGAATATAAAAATGAATAAACAAAAAATTACATTCAGGGCCGGAAATAACATTGCCATGAAAGTACCTTCCCATCAATATGATCAGACGGTTACATTTTATAAAGACATTATCGGATTGCCACAGATAAAAAATGAAGAACCGAAGATGGTATTTAAATTCGGAGATAAAAAATTATGGATAGACAGGGAGAAGCACTTAAGTCAGGCAGAAATCTGGCTGGAACTTCAATGCAGCCATCTGGAAGAAGCAAAAAAGTATCTTACGTCAGAAAAAATCATACGCCGGGATGAAGTTGAACAGTTACCAAAAGATTTTAAAGGCTTCTGGATAACAAGCCCGAGTAATATAATTCATTTGATAACAACTGAAGGGGACCAGGATTCAAGGGGTCAGTAACAGCATCTTTTTGGGAGTTGATACATAATATTACATGCACATACGTTCAAGACTTCTCCAGGTATCTCTGATCAGTATTCTTTCAGTTATGCTGTTTACCTCCTGCGGCAGGCTTGGTCTGAAAAGCAGTGATGATCTTACTGCCGGTAACACTGACCACAATGTATCATGCATTGAATTTTCAGGACCGGAAATTATCGGATCAGTTGAATCAGACCTTATTCTTGAAGCCTCGGGTCTGGTATCCAGCAGGAAAAACAGTTCTGTCCTCTGGACACATAATGATTCAGGAGACCTGCCAAGAATCTTCGCCATGAACCTGAATGGAGAACACCTCGGCGTCTTTAATATTCTCAATGCTGAACATTATGACTGGGAAGACATGGCATCAGGTCCCGGTCCTCTTGAAGGTGAACAGTATCTGTATATAGGCGACATTGGAGATAACCGAAGGGTCCGCTTCTCCATTTCAGTATACAGAATACAGGAACCTGTTATTGATCCGGTTCAGACCGCAGTTACAATGGATATATCTGATGTTGAAGAACTCCGGATGCGGTACCCTGATAATAGAGCCTATGATGCTGAGACTCTTCTCGTTGATCCTGTATCAGGTGATTTATTTATCGTGACTAAAAACAGCGGTACGTCAATAGTATTCCGAAACCCTGCACCACATAATCCAGATGACATTGTTGTGCTGGAAGAAGTGGCCACAGTACAGCTCGGGACATCCTTTATGTCTGCTATCACAGGCGGGGATGTTTCAGCTGATGGCTCAATAATTATACTACGCTCATATGCAAATGCCGTCATACTGAACCGGGACAACAGGTCTGAACTGGGCAGTGCCTTTTCAGAGGCCATGTGCACGGTACCGGTTAACGAACCACTCACTCAACAGGGGGAAGCTATTGCATTTGATCCGGACGGTAACGGGTATACAACTGTTATTGAAGGGGCACATCCCTCTATCAAGCATTATTCAATGATTAACTGAGAATTTGTATTTAGAAGGGACAGGCCCATAAGATACAGCCTGTACGAGAACTGTCATCCTGAACTTGTTTCAGGATCTCATTGTGTTGTAATATGTTATTAAAGCTGGATTCCGAAACAAGTTCGGAATGACAAACAGCGTTTATGTACATACTCTGGTTACCCCGGCAGAAATCTGTCAAACCGGTTTTTATCATCCACAAGTACTACTTTTGGCTTGATCGGTTGATCGGTCAATTCAAAACCGATGATTATTATTTCTTCACCTTTTTTAATCAGATGAGCAGCAGCGCCGTTCAGACAGATGGTCCCTGATCCCTTTTCACCGGTCAGAACATAGGTTTCCAGCCTGGCGCCGGTCGTATTGCTTGCTACAAGCACTTTTTCACCTGGCCATAATCCGGCCATTTCCATCAATTCTTCATCAATGGTGACGCTTCCTATATATTCAATATTGGCATCTGTTACCGTTGCCTTATGAATTTTTGACCTCATTACCCAACGCATGTGCATACTCCTTAAAACTTTAATTCAACTCTCTTTGCTCTATTAGATTGATTAATGTAACTCGATCGGCAGATAGTGTTAAAAACAGAGCAAATATGATATTCAACTTCTGCAGTTATTTCAAACCTGTTCAACCTTCATATTCTACTACCTGACAAAAAAAAAAGCTTCCCTATATACCGGATTTTCATTCCTTGCTTATATGGGGCAGCTGATTATCAGAATTCTTAAGCAAAAAATTGAATAATATATGGAAGTTGCGGATCATCCCGTCCAGCATATCAGGCCGGTTTTCTTCTTTTCTGATTGAGAAAAACCAGTCCGGTTATCCCCAGTCCTGCTATATATATCAGGTATTTATTCCCGATCCCGAACCAGTCTGCCACAACTGCAGGCTGCATCATGATAAAAGTAACAAGAAGCATGAACGGAACTTCATACCACCTGTTTCTGCAGATAAACCATCCCTGGGTTGCGGCAGCAAAGGCAAAATTCCCGATACATGCCATTGAAAAAATCAGAATTGCCAGTCCCCAGCTGTTAATATTATGAAGAATGAGGTCATGGTTAAAGATAAACATGAATGCGATAATGGCAGTCCTTATATCATACAGAAAACCCTGAATACCTGTCTGGATGGGCGGGGACTTGGCAATTGCAGCCGCAGCATATGCGGCCAGTCCCACAGGAGGCGTATCATCAGCAAGAATTCCAAAATAGAAGCAGAACAAATGCGCTGCCATGAGAGGGATAATAAAACCGTTTGCCAGACCTACGTCCATTATTACCGGCGCAATCAGTACCGCCATGACAATATATGTGGCTGTAGTAGGCAGACCCATTCCAAGAAGCAGACTCGCGATTGCGGTAATCATTACTAATGCAAAGATATTACCACCCGATAGAAACTCAACCAGCTCAGTGAGAATGCTTCCCATCCCCATTGTTATAATGCCTACGATAATCCCTGCTGCAGCGCAGGCGATTGCTACAGGGGCCATATTTCGACCTCCTGCAACTGCTGCATCAACGAGGCTCTTCAGTCCTTTCTTAAATGCAGGCCCGAGTGGTTTGTTATGCCATTTGCACTTAACCGGTTCCTGTAAGACCATGATTACAGCCATAACGATAATTGCCCTGAATGCAGAAACCTCAGGAGAATGACGGAAGACCACCAGTTCGTAAATAAGCACAATGATCGGGATGAGAAAATGCAGACCTGACTTCAATACCTCCATAAAGTCAGGTGATTCTTCCTTTGTAAGTCCCCTCATTCCAACCTTGGACGCCTCAACATGAACGATAAAGAAAAGTGTCGCATAAGAAACAAATGCAGGTATGGCAGCAGCTTTTACCACTTCAAGATACGTAATGCCCAGATACTCTGCAATGATAAACGCGGCAGCGCCCATTATGGGCGGAGCAATCTGACCGTCTGTACTGGCTGCAACTTCTATGGCCGCAGCCTTTGTGGGCTTATAGCCGACTTTCTTCATCAATGGGATGGTAAAGGTGCCGGTGGTTACGATATTTGCAATTGAAGACCCTGAGACCATTCCTGTCAGTCCTGATCCCACTA
>CAMYJJ010000257.1 GCA_947258735.1 Thermodesulfovibrionia bacterium
CCGTACTTGTTGATACATTCCTCTATTTCGGAGACAACATACTCCGGAGAACTTGCACGGACATTTCTGTCCGTACAGCAGTATGTACACTTGAAGGGACAGCCCAGATTCGTTATCATGGATGTAATGGGCTTGGCCTTTGATAAAACAGTATCGTATTTATCATTCGGAAGCAGGTCCCTGGCAGGAAAAGGCACATCTTCAAGAGTGAGGACCTGGGGCCTTGGTTCCGTAATGATGACTTCCTTATTCTTTTTATAACCTATGCCTTTTATTGCAGACAACGACTTGTTCTTTTTAAGCGCATCCATAAGCTCAGGCAATGTCTCCCAGCCGTCTCCTATTACTGCATAGTCGATATAATCATACGAGAGGGTCTCTCTAGGATAGACACTTAAATGAGGCCCCCCTATAACAACCGCTTTATCATATCTTTGCCTTATTTCATTTATCCACCATATTGTATCCTGAAAATTATCGGTTATACATGTGTAGAGGAGATATTCAGGTTTGAAGCTATTTAATCTATCAATAATCTGTTCGAGATTCAAATCTAAAGCATGACCTTCAATTAAATCTACCTCGTGACCATGTTCTCTTAAAAGCCCTGCGAGATAAGCAATTCCAAGATTAGGAAGAATTACAGCACTTTCACTATAGTTTTTCCAAACTTTTGCAGGATAAAACAACTTACCCATGCTTTGCTTGGGCGGATAGACAAAACTGACCTTCATAATTTCTCCTTTAATTTGGTTGAGAATCGGTTATTATAACAAATTTATTACCAATTTTATCGGTATAGCTTCATGTGTAAATGAATATATACAGCTTTTTATGATAAGAAAATAAAATCATTTCCGTTACAATAAAGATGACAAGTTGTATTGATCTTCATCAAAAAAGTAAAATATCATTGGTTGACACAAATTATGAAAATCCCAACAGACAATTTGTTTTCCTGGCAGGAATGCGCTGACTTTGATATTGAAAAGATCCAGAAATTATACAGGGAATATGTTAGCAAGAGCCAGGTTGACCTGATTGGTTCTTTTGGTTTCGGAAGAGTTGTTGCTGTGAGAGCTGAGGGAATGTATATTCACACATCTGACGGCCGGGAGATTCTTGATTTTACCGGTGGTATAGGGGTGCTTAATCACGGCCATAACCATCCTCGTATACTCGCAGCCCGTATAGAGTATCAAAAACAGAAGAGAATGGAGGTCCATAAGAACTTCCTGTCACAGTATATCGCGGGGCTGAGTCATAATATAGGAAAACTCCTCCCCGAAGACCTGGATATAAGTTACTTCTGCAACTCTGGCGCCGAGGCGGTAGAAGGAGCGGTAAAGCTCGCCTATAAATATCATGACGGGAACAGGAAGAATATACTCCATGCCGATATATCATTCCATGGGAAGCTCCTCGGAGCCGCGGGCTTAACAGGTTCACTGGAACTGGATTATAAGTTTCCCACGATCCCGAATGTAGGATCCTTCGAACATAACAATATAGAGAGTATAAACACACAGGTGGAGAAGTTACGCAAACCGGACGGTGAGTCCGATATTTATGCGATAGTACTTGAGCCCCTCAATGCGAGCACCGTTCTGGAATGTTCCGTGGACTTCCTGAATGAACTGAGGGAGATCTGTAACAAAGAGAGAATAGTTCTTATCTTTGATGAGGTATACACCGGCTGGGCCAAGACAGGAGAGCTCTTCAATTTTATTCAGAAAGGTGTGGTTCCTGACATAGTGACCTTCGCGAAGTCGTTCGGCGGAGGCAAGTCGTCGATATCAGGTTATACCTCCCGTACCTCCTTTTACCGCAAGGCGTATGATAATCTGAGCGACGCGACCCTGCACAGTACCACATATAATGGTCTGGGTGAAGAGTGTATAACGGCTATAGAGGCGATCAATATTATTGTTGAGGACGATTATGTTGCAAAAGCTAAAAGGATCCACCATCGTATGAGCAGTGGTTTAAAGTCCCTTCAGGGGAAATATCTTGACATGATAGATGAAGTAAGAGGAAGTGGTGCACTGCATGGAGTTCTTCTTAACAAAGATATCAATCCCGTCATTAAGTCGTTAATCAGTTTCCTGCCTGCAAAGGTATTTAAAGACGAAAGATTTGCAGCCAAATTATTTACAGGATCTGTTATATCTGAACTTTTCAACACTCATAATATTTTGACGTTCTTTGGTTCCAATAGAGAAATCCCACTTATCATTTCACCTTCTTTAATAGTAACAGATGAAGAATTGGACAGGTTCCTCGATGCGTTAGACAAAACTCTGGCTACTGGAAAGCGTAAATTGATTATGAATTTTCTCAAACAGAAAGTTATGAAAAAATAATCATATTACTCTAAGAAAGGAAATTAACCGCCTTCGGCAGGAATCTTTAGACAGGATTAACCGGATTTACAGGATTTATTGTTGAATTTTATATTTAATCATGTCCATCCTGTATGTCAAAAAAAATGAAAATTCTGTACTATCAAGTTAACCAAGCAAACTTATGTGGAAAAGTGCACTGACCGGTATTGTCCTGGAAAACATTGAAACATTAGAGTATTATCAGGCTCTGAAGGATGAGAATGGCTACGTTGTTGAGGGCATAGCACTATTTGTCTCTGATGTAATAACAAATCTCCCCTGGTATTTTCGTGTGCCCGTCATAGCTCTCGCGAGTATAACGGGCCTGCTCTCCATCTTAACAACAGGGAGCAGACTGGCCCTGCTTTCATCTGAAAAACGATCTTCTTTCCTTCGGCGTGTCAGGGCTGTCCCCTTTTTCGATATGTTGAACAAACTGGTGCGTTCAATGGCTTTTATGAAACTCTTTGACAGTATTCCTCCGGCACCGGAAAATTTTAATGGTCTCAACCTTGAGAAAAACTGACGCTATCTATGGCAAATTCCATACTATCTCCTCCTGACTATACAAAAAACAGTTACAACTGCAAGTATCTTGTAATTGGCACGGGCGCAGGAGGAAGCGTAGCAGGAGCTCTTCTGGCTGAAGGGGGTCATGACGTGATCTTCCTGGAAGAGGGCGGCCATTACCCTGCCGAATCCTATACCTCCAAGGTCAGTGAAATGACCTCCCGGCTTTATCG
Organism: Thermodesulfovibrionia bacterium; assembly: GCA_947258735.1. Next base: position 3,128 of record CAMYJJ010000257.1, read on the forward strand.
GAACCAGGGAGTATTCCCATTTCTAGGGAAGCCTACGATGGCATTTGCAGAGGGTTGCTGTGTTGGCGGGAGCACTGTTATTAATGGCGGTCTACTCTGGCGGACCCCTCCATGGGTGCTTAACGAGTGGCGGAATGATCACGGTCTGGAAGGATACGGTCAAAAGGATCTTGAAAAACATTTTGAGACTGTTGAGAGTGATCTGCATGTAGTGCGTCATGAACTTGATGAGACGGAAAACCTTGATTCGCTTAAACTTCATAAAGCCGCGGAGCAGTTGAACTGGAAATCCGTTATGGTTCCTCGTGCGGTCAAAGACTGTGATAACAAGAACCTTTGCCCTATCGGCTGCCCTTCTGGAGCGAAACAGAGCACCCTTGAAACGTATTTGCCGAGGGCAATGAAGAACGGCGCCCGTATCTTCTCAAGGTGCCGTGCGATCAAAATTATCCACTCCGGCGGGAAAGCCAGGAAGGTTATTGCCCGTATCATTGGTAATAATTCAAAACATATAGAGATATCATTTGATCATCTCGTTCTTGCCGGAGGAGCTGTCCAGACACCCCATCTGCTTTACCGGAGCGGGATCTCAAGTTTGGCCGGCCGTGATCTTCAGTTCCATATGAACCTTAAAGTTGTTGCCCGCTTTAAGGACAGGCTCGATGCAGAGCAGGGTACAATGTTCACAGTGCAGGTGCAGGAGTTCGAGCGTGAGGGCCTTTTAATTATGGCCTCGAACATAAAGCCTCATTATGTAGCCATGACACTTTCCCATTATGGTAATGATGTTATTAATTCGGTATTGGAGAATTATCAGAATCTGGGTATTTTTGTTGCAATGATCCGCCCTAAAAGCAGGGCCCGTGTTATAAGCCTTGTCGGGGACCAGCCGATGGTATCATACAGGTTTGACCCAGATGATTTCTCGAGCATCAAGACCGCCTTGAGAAGGACTGCCACTCTGCTGTTTGAAGGCGGGGCTGTTGAGCTTTATATGCCGATCGCCGGGATCGGGGAGGTTAGCTCCCTTTATGAACTGGATAGAAAGATTGAGAGGCTGAAGCCTGGAGAGCTTGAGATCATTACCGTTCATATTATGGCTTCATGTCCAATGGGGCCTGATTCCGCTGCCTCTGTAGTGAACCCTGACGGCATGGTGTGGAAGGCGAAAAATATCCTGGTGACAGATGCGAGTATGCTGCCTTCCAATATTGGTGAGAGCCCGCAGGGGACCATTATGGCATTCGCCCATGAAATCATCTGCAGAAATATATAGCATCGCTTGCCGTGTTGCTCTAAATATTGTAGCCGTTGAGGATTTCGTGTTAAAATTAACATCAGGTCAAAAAATTTCCTTTTTTGCTCTTGAATGTTCGGGACAACCTATAATATATGCCCTCTAATACACAAAAAGAAAATTGGATCAATTTTTGGGACGGACAATCCGTATATTCCGATAAATTCTTTTATGAGGCGATGAAGG
>CAMYJJ010000258.1 GCA_947258735.1 Thermodesulfovibrionia bacterium
ACAGACTACGATACAAAAGACGGCACCTGCGTCCGTGATTATATACATGTAGAGGACCTTGCAAATGTTCATATAGGTGCGCTTAGGAAAATGGACCAAATTGGATCTCAAAGGCTGAATCTAGGCAATGGTGAAGGATACTCTGTCAAAGAAGTTATTGAGGCGGCCCGTGAAGTTACTGGCCACCCTATCCCTGCAAGAGAGTCCGGGAGACGTGCCGGAGATCCCGGAACTCTTGTTGCTACTTCCGAACTTACACATACTCTTATTGGTGTAAAATTTAAATACCCTGACATAAAGCAGATTGTACAGGCAGCCTGGAACTGGCATTCCAAGAATCCCAATGGTTATCCTGATTGAAGAAGAGCTGTCAGTTGACAAAAAAAGTAAACAGAATAGGAAGTAAAATGAATATCCTTATCACCGGTGGTGCCGGATTTATCGGGTCTCATACTGCGGACAGACTGTTAGAAAAAGGCTATAACGTAAGGATTTTGGATAATCTTCAGAAACCGGTCCATATGAAGGGAAAACCACCTTATCTTTCACCTGACGCGGAGTTTATAGAGGGCGACGTCCGAGATAAATCGACTCTTGAAAATGCTATGGAGGGTGTTGATGCGATCTATCATTTAGCAGCTTACCAGGACTACCTCCCTGACTTCAGCACATATTTTCATGTCAACAGTGTAAGCACTGCACTCATATATGAGATCATTGTTGAAAAGAGTTTTCCCGTTCGTAAAGTGATAGTCGCATCTTCTCAGGCTGTACTGGGTGAAGGCCTGCACCGGTGTCAGGAACACGGAGACCTTATCCCAGATATAAGGCTGGAGGACCAGCTTTCCAGGTCTGACTGGGAGCACCATTGCCCTTATTGCGGAACATACATGCAGCATATCCCTACTCCTGAAGATAAGATAAACCCCCAGAACCAGTATGCAATGTCCAAGCATTCCCAGGAAATAATAGCTGTTAATTTAGGGAAAAGATACGGCATTCCCTCTGTCGCAATGCGTTACTCAATTGTACAAGGTCCCCGACAATCTTTTTATAATGCCTATTCAGGTGCAATGAGGATATTCAACCTTCATCTTTATTTTGACAGGCAACCGACCATATACGAAGATGGTATGCAGATAAGGGACTATGTAAATTACAAGGATGTAGTTGATGCCAATATATTAGTTCTTGAAAATGATAATGCAGATTACCAGGCATTTAATGTCGGGGGAGGAAAAGAATATACGGTGCTGGATTTTTATAATAAGGTCCAGGAAGTAACCGGGAAAAAGATAGAACCTGTTATATCGAAATTTTATCGCTACGGAGATACGAGGCATATAGTTTCAGATATATCCAAGTTGCAATCATTAGGGTGGAGTCCCAATGTCCCTGTAGAAGAAAGTATAAAGGAATATTGGGCGTACCTTAAAAAGCAGACTGATATTGATGACATTCTTGAATATGCGGAAAAAACCATGATGAACAAAGGTGTTGTGAGATCAGTTAAATAAATGAAAGCATTTCTCCTTGCTGCCGGCAAAGGGACTCGACTTCAGCCATTGACATTTGAGACTCCCAAGTGCCTGGTTCCAGTTTGCAGTAAGCCTCTCATTGAATACTGGTTTGATCTTTTTGAGTTATACGGAATAAATGATGTTCTCATCAATACATCCTATCTGGCAGATAAAGTAGAACAATATCTTAGCAACACTTCCAGAAATTTCAGTGTATCAACTGTATACGAGAATACTCTTCTTGGTAGTGGCGGGACAATAAAGAAAAACTGGGATTTTGTTAAACATGAAGAAATTTTTTTTATATTTTATGCTGATAATCTGACGGACATTAATTTGCAGGACATGCTTAATTTCCATAATTCTCATGATAGCGATTTTACACTCGCATTATTCGGCGTATCAAATCCATCGGAATGCGGCATTGTTTCAATGAATCAAGCAGGTATTATAACGTCATTCGTTGAGAAACCGGAGAATCCGCAATCAGACCTGGCTTTTGCCGGGATAATGATTGGAAGTCCGGCACTTGCAAGTTTTTTTCCGAATAAAGAAGAGATATTTGACCTTGGTAATGATGTGCTACCAAGCATAACCGGCAATGCATCAGGGTATATCATAGAGGATTACCTCTTGGATATAGGTGCTCCTGAAAAATTGGCTCAAGCTGAAAATGATATTAAAAATGGTAAAATAAAAATAAGAGCCAATTAAAGATAAATAAGCAGTCTATAAATTTAGAGGATCTTGATATTGATTATTTCTCAAACTCCACTGAGGATAAGTTTTGTTGGAGGCGGAACTGACCTGAAGTCCTTCTATCATCAGGAAGACGGCATGGTTCTTAGTTCGGCTATAGATAAATACGTATATGTAATCGTCAAGGAAAGGTTCGATGATAAGATATATATAAATTACAGCATAAAAGAAATTGTTGACGATGTATCGGAGATCAATCATCAGCTTGTACGGGAGGCAATGAAAAAGGTCGGCATAGAAAGAGGTGTTGAGATTACTACACTGGCCGACGTTCCTTCCGAAGGCTCTGGACTAGGTTCCTCGAGCACTGTAACAGTAGGATTATTAAATGCTATTTATCATTACGCCGGCCGGCAGGTTACATTAGAGCAGATCGCAAGAGAGGCCTGTGAAATTGAAATTGACATATGTAAAAAACCAATAGGTAAGCAGGATCAATATATTGCAGCATATGGCGGATTGAATAAAATTACATTTCATTCTGATGAGTCTGTTTCAATATCAAGGGTGCCCGTTTTTAACACAAATCTTCTCATACTTGGCTCAAGACTCCTTTTGTTCTATACGAATAAGACAAGAAACGCAGATGTTATTCTCAAAAAACAGAAGCAGGATACTGAAAATAAGAGGGAGATCCTGAGGAAAATGAAAAACTTTGTGCCGAGACTGGAACGGTCACTGAAAAATAATAATTTTAACCGTCTTGGAAAACTCCTGAATGAAAATTGGCTCTTAAAAAAGTCTCTGGTTGGTGCTATTTCAAATTCCGAAATTGATGACATGTATGACACGGCCATGGAAGCAGGTGCATTAGGCGGCAAGATATGCGGGGCAGGCGGTGGTGGTTTTCTCTTGATGTATGTTCCGAAAGCCAAACAGGACCACGTCAGGTCAGCACTCAGTGATTACCGGGAACTTCCTTTTATGCTGGACCCCTTTGGAAGCAGGATAATTTTTAATGTCCGGAGCTATTCAACAAAATAACATATTAATTTATTGACAGGAGTAACATGATCTTTTGTTATTTACCGTCCTGTTCATCTTGTCTATAAGTTTGTTAATATTTATATATAAGCGTTAACAGATGGTTTTAATTTGTCAGTAAAAGGTGAGGAACAACATGGAACAAAGATTTAGCTTCAATTATCTTGAAGATTTAAAAGCATTGCTGGGTGTTTTTCCCCATGACCGGTTTGATGAAATCGGGAAGGAACTGATATCCGCCTTAAATCATGAACAACATATCTTTATTATGGGGAACGGGGGCAGCGGATCTACGGCGTCGCATTTTGCCTGTGACATAAATAAAGGCTGTTGTGTTACTCCGGAAAAAAAATTTAAGGTAATCTGCCTGAATGATAATATCCCCACGATGCTGGCGTATGCCAATGACCTTTCATATAACAAAGTATTTCTCGAGCAGCTGAAAAACTTTCTTCGGCCCGGTGATCTCGTAATCGGGATTTCGGGCAGTGGAAATTCAGAAAATGTGCTGCTGGCCATAGAATATGCAAAGGAAAACGGAGCAAGAACCATAGGATTAACCGGTTTTGATGGAGGCAGACTGGCGAAGATTGCAGACATCCCTTTCGTTGCGGACATGAACGATATGCAGAAAGTTGAGGATGTTCACATGATTGTTGTGCATATGCTGATGCAGTACCTGTGTAAGGCGTTACAGTCAAACTGAAGGTCGCTGTCGTCCACGATTCAGGCCTCCTTTACTCAGCTTTCCAGAAACATACAGCTACGTTTATCATGAAGCAACTAACTGTTTAGGCTAGATATTGTTGCAGGCAATCATGAATTTATTATTGGTTAGACATGGTGAAATTCCATCAAATATAAAGAAGATATATGCCGGGACGAGCGCCGAGAAACTGACTCCAAGGGGCGTACTCCAGGCAGAAGACGCTGCAGATAAGTTGAAGGCCTGTGATCTGCTGGCGATTTATTCAAGCCCGGTGGAACGGGCGCTTCAGACCGCGGATATTATCAGAAGTAAAACCGGTTTACATGTCAATGTCCATAACGCGTTCCGGGAAATGGAATTAGGACCATGGCAGGGACTGTCCGAAACAGAGGTTGCGCAGCGATATCCTGCGGAGTGGGAAATCTGGAATCGTTGTCCGAATGAATTAGACATTCAGGGGAGGGAGACGCTGAATCAACTCCTTGAACGGGTCTTGACCGGGATCATAAATATATATCGGGAGCACCATAACATTCTCGTGGTGACTCATGTCGCCATT
>CAMYJJ010000259.1 GCA_947258735.1 Thermodesulfovibrionia bacterium
TTAAGGAAGTCTATCTGAAATGTCCTCTGGAGGTCTGTATGGTGAGAGAGAAAAGCCGGCTTGAAACGCATGACGCACCGAAAGGTATTTATGAAAAAGGCAGAAAAGGCGCTCCAGTTCCCGGGCTGAATGTCTCCTATGAAGAACCTGATAATCCGGATCTGGTTATTGATACCGAAAAGCTGTCTCCATCTCTGGCTGCTGACAAGATACTTGAAATGGTACAGGGATAAAAAATAATGATTAAAGATGTTTCATTAAAAGTATCTGATCTTTCATCTGTTCACGTGAATCCCTGTCTGCCGACAGGCAGGCTCGACCCCTTGGAACCTTTTTTAATAACGGAGGCACCATGAAATCATTTCGAAAAGAATTGTGGTTTGATATTCCCACGAGGCGTGCATTTGTCAATATAACACCACAGGTAAATGAATGCCTCAGGGAAAGCGGCATCAGTGAAGGCCTGATTCTGGTCAATGCAATGCATATTACCGCATCAGTATTTATAAATGATGATGAGTCAGGACTGCACCATGACTATGAAGTATGGCTTGAGAAGCTGGCGCCCCATGCACCCATCTCACAGTATCATCATAACAGGACGGGTGAAGACAACGGGGACGCCCATCTGAAACGTCAGGTCATGGGGCGGGAGGTTGTTGCAGCGGTTACAGAGGGAAGGCTTGACTTTGGCACATGGGAGCAGATTTTTTACGGAGAGTTTGATGGAAGACGGAGAAAGAGGGTGCTTGTAAAGATTATTGGTGAGTAATGTGAGCACCGTACCTGTTATTCAGATACAGGATCTTTATACATGATGTTAAAAAGTGACTCAGCCTGTTCCCTGTCCAGTTTTTTAAGTGTTTTATACTCTTCAAGGGCCAGGTCTCTCCGCATTGTTTTCTCATATACAATCCCAAGATGATAGTGAGCTGGTGCACTATCAGGTCTTAATCGGACGGCAGTCTTCATGGGAGCTATGGCCCGGTAATAGTCACCCTTTTTAATATAGACATTTCCAATGTTATAATGGGCTGCAAAATATTCGTTATCAATCTCAATTGCCCGGGTATACGCATTGATGGCTGCATCAAACCTGTTCAGTTTTTCAAAAGCAAGCCCCATGTTATGGTGGGCCTCAGCATAGTCCGGTTTTATTCTTACTGCCTGTTGAAAGTTTACGATCGCTTCTTTGCTCATATTTAATTTATCATAAGCAATACCAAGGCTGTTATGGGCCTCAGCATGGTCAGGATTAATTCTGATCGCATTCATATGAGACCTCATTGCATTTTTATACTTGAATGCATCCATATAGGCGGCCCCAAGTCTGAAATGGGCCTCTGCATTTTCAGGTTTGATCTTTACATATTCCATTTCCTTTTCCACCGCCCGCAAAGATTCGGGATTGGCAGCAGGATCAGCTATTGACTGTGGAAGGTCTGGCGCGCTTTCTGACCTTGCAGCCTTTCCGCTGCAGGCAGGCAGTACAGTCATAAAAGCGGTCAGAACAATATTAAGGAGTATCTTCTTCATGTAATCTGAGCCAGTTAAGATTATGTAATAAATTATATCAAATGATTTCAGCAAAACGATAACAAAATGTAATGCATAACGCTATACAGATAATATCTTTTTTATAGCGGTATCTAAAGCAGGGGCTTCTTTCTCACTTTCAAATAAAGGAGATACCTTGAAATGATCCGCTGATACATTTTCCGGTTCAATGCACTCTATTGCAGAAGGATTAATACCTGAATGTATCAAACGTCTCTCTAATACACCATGATAACCTGAGGGAATACATATAGATCCGGAATATCCTTTTTTGATGGCCCAGGCCAGATTTTCCACTTCATGCACTCCTCTTGGCGGAAGCCAGACAACTTTTGGAAAAATATTGTTTTGTGTAAGAATGGCAATGTGCTTGACCTGTTCTGACGGATACGTAAGCATCATATGTTCATTGGATATTATTTCCCTGGCATGGTGGTAATAATGCGATGCATCCAGGCTGGTTTGGACCTGTACATGACTGCGGCCTGTTTCTATGATTTCTCTTTTAGCTTTCTCAGTCCCGGGAAAGACAATGCTTTTGATCCGGTTTTTTTCCCATAACGAATTAACTGCTTCATTGACTAACCCGGGATCTCCTCCGCTTCCTGAAAGTTTAATGAAACAGACATGAGGTTCATCAAGAGCGAACTGAAAAGGTAACGCGGATGTTTCTATCGGTTCAAATGCCAGTATGGGGTCAAAAGGTTTAATCAGTTGAACGTTTTCAAGTTTCAGATCATTTTTATATACATCTAATGCCTCCCTGTTCCACACGAGATAGGTAATATCCCGATGTCTGTCAGACAACACGCTATCAGTGTTATATTTGCCGAATACATCTGAAGAAGCCATACATGTGGGGATATCTCCGCATATGTCAATAGATTCTTCTGCCATCATGTTCTGTGAACTGATGAAACACAATGAGTCAGGATAAAGAGCTATAGCTCTTTTAATTGCTTTTCGTAATTCCCATTTAAGGGGTTGCACCATTAATGCTGATCTATGCTTATCACTATTCAAGGCATAGTCCATGGTTTTTTTTATGCTCATGGACATATTGCAATGAAATCTTGCGCCAAACCTGACAAATAAACCATTTGGATAAAATCCGTGGCCCGGAATACCTGCCCCAGCGAGGATTTTAAGGATTGCCTTGTTATCAATAATATTACCTTCACCAATTAATGGCGCTCCGGCAATTACAGGTTTTGCGGTGTATAATGGTTTCATGATGTATTATTATCAGGCTTAGGGAGAAGTATAATCAATTATCTCAATAGATATAGACCGTGCAGGCTCAGGTCATTGCTAAAATAAAATATGTTCCCCGAGCAACCGAGCTTGCTATCCGTTCCATGGATTCTCTTGTTACATGTTCTTTCCAATGTTCAGGTTTCGGTGGTTCAGCGTTCACAATCGTTCCGGGCGATACATTCAGGGCGTTTGCCAGCGACCTGATCGTAGATAGAATAACATCCCGCTTTCCTTTCTCTATATCTGACAGATTAGGGCGGGGAACGTCGGACAATACTGCCAGGCTCTCCTGAGAAAGTGATCTGTGTAATCTCCACAGAAGGATATTATCGCCGAATGAAAGCATAATTAAATTGCAGTATAAATACTACAATATGTCAATCATGATAATCTTTTGTAAGGGCACGTTGCACATGCCCCTGCAATAATATGTCTGCACGAATAAATGTTTTGGTAAACGGGTAGGTGCAATTTATGAATTACTCCTGCGACAATGGCAATGGGTTATGGATTGCAATGCCGGGACGAACGGCCGTTTGCCCTTTATTTCCACGAATATGGTCGATCCTGTATAATGATAAAGTTATATTTTGGAGGATTTGATGAGAATAATAAAGGAACAGGACGTCGACACATTTATAAAAAGTCTGCAGCGGAGGGCCTCAACATCTGTCAGGGAAGATAATATACAGAAGAGAGTTCGCAGGATCATCCTTGATGTTCAGAGGAACGGCGATCGGGCGGTCAGGAAATATACGAAAAAATACGATTCGGTTGATCTGAAGAATCTTTCTATCAGTAAAAGAGAAATAACATCAGCTGCAAAGAAAGTCAACAGGAAATTCCTTTCAGCCCTGAAAAAGGCGGCAGCAAGAATAAAAAAATTTCATGAGCTGCAGAATGAAAAATCATGGCAGTTTACAGAAGGCGGTATTACCCTTGGTCAGGTCATCAGACCCCTTTCAAGGGTAGGTGTATATGTTCCGGGTGGAAAGGCATTTTATCCGTCAACAGTATTAATGAATGTCATACCTGCCCAGGTTGCAGGTGTAAAAGAGATAGCACTTTGCGTTCCCACACCTCTTGGAAAGATCAATCCCCATGTGGCTGCAGCGATTAATATGCTTGATATTGAGGAAGTGTACAGAATCGGAGGGGCCCAGGCAGTGGCTGCCTTTGCTTATGGAACAGAGACAATCAGCCGGGTTGATAAAATAGTAGGACCTGGAAATATTTATGTTGCAGTGGCAAAGAAAATGGTTTTTGGTAATGTCGGCATTGATATGGTCGCAGGACCAAGTGAGATATTAATTATTGCTGACAGGACAGGTGATCCTGCGTTTATTGCAGCTGATCTTCTCGGTCAGGCAGAACATGATGAAATGGCATCGTCCATACTGATTACTGATTCGGTTAAGCTTGCGGGCAACGTCAATGAGGAACTTAAGATACAGATGGATACCCTGACGAGAAAAGAGATTGCCGTGAAATCATTGAGACAATACGGAGCAATAATTATTGTGAAGAACTTAAAAAATGCAGCAAAGATTTCTGACATCATTGCGCCTGAACATCTTGAGATAATGACACAGAAGCCTGCAGTTTATGCGCGCAACATCCATAATGCAGGAGCTATTTTTCTTGGGAAATGGACACCCGAGCCTCTTGGCGATTATGC
>CAMYJJ010000260.1 GCA_947258735.1 Thermodesulfovibrionia bacterium
ACGAAAGTCGGAATTAGACAACGTCATTAATATTATTATGGGACCTATTGCGGACCTTTTGCTTTTGGGCCGGTATGACTTCTTCAAGAAGTTTATACCCCAGCTGGGCTATTGCGTCTTTTAACTGGTCATAATTTTTTGGCTTGATTATATAGGTTGAACAACCTATGACATGGCATAAATCGATCACACCCGGATCATCCGTTGAAGACATCATAAATGTGGGAATATTTTTTAAAGCTTCATCCTCTTTAATTTCGCGCAGGACTTCTATGCCGTCAACACCGGGCATACGAATATCAAGGATTAAGATATACGATGTTCCATCCTGCCTGTGCTGCATTTTTCCCCTTCTGAAGAAAAAATTCAGGATCTTTTCACCATCACTGAAATGCATGATATTATTTTTCACACCGGCACGTCTCAGGTTCTGGATAATCAGCCCTGCATACCCGTAATCATCTTCACCCAGAATAATGTTCGGTTCGTTATCTGAATTATGATGAGAATTTACCAGTTCAAGCATATTGACGTTATTCTGCTCCCGTTTTGATATATAAATATGAGAAGATTTGATAATATCGTTACTAAATATATAAGAATCCCTTAATCACATATTATACTTCAATAGCAGTAAGAAAATAAAGTGTCATTCTGATACATGTATAACTCTTATCATATAATTGTCCGGCTGTCAATAACCCCTGTATTTAATTAATTAAAAGCTCTTAACCTGCCTTATTTTTAACAGATTACAGGGCATTGTCCATATTGTCCGGCTTTATCAGTAGGCCTCTCTGAAAGAAACAACCACACCGAAACCGCTATCGACCCATGCCATGTCAAGTCTCATCCTGAGCCGCTTTTCCTGGTTGAGAGCATATCTGAGTCCTCCTCCAACACTGGTTGTAAATTCATCCATCTTCAAATTAGCAAAGTCATCCTCGACCTGGGCGACATCTGCAAAGACAGCTGCTGAAATTTTGCCCTGTACAGGGAACCTGAATTCTGTCTGAAAGGCAAGAAGGTCCCTGTCAATATATCTCCTGTTTTCTATACCGCGCAGAATTTGTACTCCATCAGGTGCTGAAAGCATACGGAAAGGGATCTCCCCCCTGCTTATACGCATGTGAGCAGCTATGGCAAAGGTAGTTCTCCGTGAAGTTGGTACATAATGACGCAGATCAAACTTGTGTGTTTGAAAATCCAGGTCACTGCCGATCCCGGTTATATAATTTACATATTCATATCGTGCAAGGATGCCGGAATGAGGCGCATTATTATTGTCTCTGGTATCATAACCGGCGGAGATACCAAGGCCAACATATAATCCCTTTCCGCCGCCCGCTATCATACCTGATTCAATCATACCACCTGATGGAGATCTGACATTTTCCCATCGTACATCAGCAACAGGTCCTAACGTAAATCCCCAGGGAAAACGCCTGTCCAGAGAAAGCTCAAGACCATAGCTTGTGGTTTTATACTCTTCAGAAATATCAGGTGTATTCTTGCCAATGCCGTAAAAGTCAGATTTCCAGGAAGAGATCTTCATTTTAGTCCTGAGACGGTATGTATTATTGTTTGAATACAGGTCAGGCATCAGTGACAGGAAAAACTGTCCTTTGGTTGTACCAAACGAAATAATATCAACAGAGGATTTATTGCTGATTTTATCTGATGAGCGCGGGAAATAAAAAGTTGATACACCAAATATCAGCCCTGTTTCAGAGTTGTAGGCAACTACAGGAAAAAGAGTCCAGGATTTTGTAGCATGTGTCCCATGGCTTTCGTTATTCTCTATTGCCGGACCCGCAGCATGCAGCGTGCCTGCAAAAGCAGGGAAAGCGGTTAACATAAAGCAAAGAATAATGAATTTTAAGGGCTGTTGCACATATCTCCGGTTATTATATTGAAGTGTGGCAGTCTCATAAAATTATAACAGTAAAGTCGAACTGCTGACAATAAAGTCAGTCACCCTGTGATGGCAGTGAAAGAGATGTATATGTTAACGTGTTATACCTGTCATGATGCTTGAATCAATAATCAGAGATCTTATCAAAAAGCACGGGCCAATTACATTTGAGCGGTTTATGGATATGGCCCTCTATTACCCCGGGCACGGATATTATTCCCATCCTGATGCTGGTATAGGGAAAAAAGGCGACTTCTATACAAGTCCTCATCTGCATCCTGTATTCGGGGCAATGGTATGCAGGCAGATTATTGAAATGTGGGAGCTGATGGGAAGACCATCTGTATTTCATGTTGTTGAAATGGGTGCCGGGGCAGGGTATCTATGCAAGGACATACAGGATTACCTCCATACGTCTGTTACACAATCAACCGGTCATAAAAATGAACGGGATTTTGTAACGAGCCTGCAGTATGTGATTGTTGAACCATTTGGACATTTTGAACATAATCAGAGACAAATCCTGAAGGAGCATGAACCGCATATCACATGGATGCGTTCTCTTGATGAGCTCTCAGGGGTAACGGGGTGTGTATTGTCCAATGAACTGCTGGATGCCTTTCCTGTACATCTCATAGAGATGGACGAGGGCCTGAAAGAGGTCCATGTAAATATTGACAGGAATGGATTTATTGAAGAGAAGGTTGATACACGCTCTGATGAGCTCAAGAGATATGCTGAGCAGTTTTCCATTCCTGTCATGGAGGGGTATAGAACTGAAATCAATGTACGCATAAAATCATGGATCCATCAGGTATATGAAATCCTCTCAGAAGGTTTTGTGCTGACAATCGATTATGGATATTCAGCAAAAGAGCTCTACAGTGAAGACAGAAACAGGGGAACGCTGCTCTGTTATTACAGGCACCAGGTGAATGAAGATCCCTACCAGTATATAGGCAGACAGGACATTACATCGCATGTGAACTTTTCATCATTGCATACATGGGGGGAGGGTGAAGGATTTAAAACCCTGGGGTACAGCTCACAGGGGATATATCTTGCAGCATCAGGAATAGATGAACTTATTACCGGACTCTATGCTGACTCCCCTGATTATATGAGTGACATTGCTAAAATTAAAGGACTTCTCCTGCCACAGGGAATGGGAGATTCTCACAGGGTGTGTATACAGTATAAAGGGGAGGGGATGCCGGAGTTGAGAGGATTTTCCTTCAGGAACGAGGCAGCGCATTTATAAGAAAACATAATTAACGGATGAATTCATTAAATCTGTCAAGGCTCTGTTTTACCCCCTCAACTGAGTGGGCTTCTATGGTATAAGCACAGTCTGTCCCCTTCATTTCATCAAAGAGCTGTACAAAATCAAAGCTTCCATCTCCAATTGGCAGATGATCATCACCCTCTTTTAAGTTGTCATGCAGGTGAAGCTCTTTGATATAGGGTTTAATGATTCCCAGCCACTCTTTTAACGTAAGCCTTGAAAAGAGGTTGAAATGACCTGTATCAAAACAGATACCGAAATTATCAGAATCCATTGCCTCTGCCAGCATTTTAAGGTTATTCGGCTCATCTTCAAATATATTTTCAATAGCGATCCTGACGCCTATATCCAGGGCCCTCTTGTTGATCGGGGCCCAGGTCTGTAGACTGTTTTCAAGCCAGATATGTACCTTATTGTTAAATCTCCATTTATCATAACCTGAATGAAAGACGATCACCTCTGGTTTCAGGACCTCTGCCACATCCAGTACTCCAAGAAACCGTTTTATGGTAACGTCCCTGATATTCAGATCTACAGCACCGGGTGACAGGTCCATGAACGGGGCGTGTATGGTCAGCCCGGGACCGTAATCAAGCTTTTTCTCCAGATGAACAATGTCTTCAGTGGTAAGGGTATCAAAACTCCGTGATCCGAAATAAATCTCAAGGTTTAATGTTTCCTTCCTGATAAATGACAGGTAGGTATCTATTGTGTCATAAGGCACATGAACAAATGGTTTTAATGCAGGGGAAACGTTGTGGGGACCTGACACTACTGGTTGACCGCTTTCTTTCCGGAACCTGTTTCTTTCCCGGATGCACTGTCCTTGTCCTTGACTTCAGTTTTGGGTTTTTTTGCCTCAGCCGCCTTTTTTCTCTCAGCAGAGGGATAATCCGTGACATACCATCCCGAGCCCTTAAGTACAAAGGACGTATTGGTAATCAGTTTCTTAAGGTCTCCGCCGCATTCCCTGCAGTTTGTGAGGGGATCATCAGATATTTTCTGCATTATTTCAAAATGCTTCCTGCATTTTGTACATTCATACTCATAAACAGGCATGTGATTGACCTCAGTACCGTAAATGCCCGGGAGCTGACTGCTCCCTTATTTAATACTCTACTTTACATATTATCAAATTATATAATTTGTTGACAAGTCAAGAGGACTTTGCTGCATGGAAGGGGGGAGAGTGGTCAGCATATAAAAGACATGAATCTTCATCCTGCATATACGGAGACATCAGATCCCTGACAATACAGAGGAGGTGAAGAAGAATACCAGCATGCAT
>CAMYJJ010000261.1 GCA_947258735.1 Thermodesulfovibrionia bacterium
ATGTAATAAAGAAATTTATGGAACTGGGATATATGACCACCATAAACCAGCCCCTTGATGCTGATGCTGCACAGATAGTTTCTGAATCATTTGGAATAAAAATAGAGCTGACATCCATCGAAAGTGATGAGGACTTCCTTGAGGAAGCAGAAATCAATGAAGCTGCATTACGTCCCCGTCCGCCTATTGTCACGATTATGGGCCATGTTGATCATGGTAAGACAACACTGCTTGATGCTATCCGGGAGACCAAAGTAACTGAAACCGAAGCAGGGGGTATTACCCAGCATATCGGTGCTTATAAGGTAACATTGAATAATAAGGATATTGCATTTCTTGATACACCCGGTCATGAGGCATTTACCATGATGAGGGCCAGGGGTGCGAAAGTAACAGACATAGTTATTCTGGTAGTAGCTGCTGATGACAGCGTCATGCCCCAGACAATAGAGGCAATTGACCATGCAAAGGCCGCAAATGTTCCCATTGTTGTAGCTGTCAATAAAATAGATAAGCCGGAAGCAAACGTCTCAAGGGTGCAGACTGAACTTGCCCAGCATGATGTTGTACCTGAGGATTGGGGTGGTAAAAACGTATTTGTCGAAGTTTCTGCCAAAGAAAAGACAGGCATAGAACACCTTCTGGAGATGATACTTCTGCAGGCAGAGATCATGGAACTGAAAGCTGATTATGACAGAAAGGCAAAGGGCACAATAGTTGAAGCAAAGCTGGACAGGGGGAGAGGACCCGTAGGTACCGTACTGGTTAATTCAGGGACATTGAAGGCCGGAGATTCATTTCTGGTCGGCACGGTAGCCGGCAGAGTCAGGGCATTAATTGATGACACAGGAAAAAAGATCAAGAAGGCAGGACCTTCAACTCCTGTTGAAGTAATTGGATTTCCTGAAGTGCCTCAGGCAGGGGACATATTCGTTGTCCTGGATGATGAGAAAAAAGCCCGCCAGATAGCCATGAACAGGCTGCACAAGCAAAAACAGGCAGCCATGGCCCGGAAGAAAAAGCTCACACTTGATGATCTGTTTGAAAGGGTCAAGGAAGGTGAGATAAGAGATCTAAACATTATTATAAAGGCTGATGTTCAGGGCTCTGTAG
The DNA here is from genome assembly GCA_947258735.1 of Thermodesulfovibrionia bacterium. Next base: position 1,114 of record CAMYJJ010000261.1, read on the forward strand.
AAGCAGTAAAAGACGCCCTCTCGAAAATCAAACACCCGGAGGTCAAAGTCAATGTGATACATACGGGTGCTGGAGGCATAAATGAGTCTGATGTTATGCTTGCTGCTGCTTCCAATGCCATTATTATCGGCTTCAGTGTACGGGCAGATGCAAATGCCACTGCTCTTATAGACAGGGAAGGGGTAGATGTTCGGCTATATAATGTAATTTATGAAGCTATCGAGGATGTAAAAAAGGCCCTTGAGGGACTCCTTGAGCCTACGATTACGGAAAAGGTACTCGGACATGCGGAAGTACGGGAACTATTCCATGTATCGCGTTTCGGCACGATTGCCGGTTGTTATGTTACTGATGGGAAGATAACAAGGGCAAGTGAAGGAGTAAGGGTAGTAAGAGATAACGTTGTTATTTATGAAAGTAAGATCTCTTCCTTGAAGAGGTTCAAGGAAGATGCAAAAGAAGTGCTCACCGGATTTGAATGCGGAATTATGGTTGAGAATTTTAATGATCTCAAGGCCGGCGATGTAATCGAAAATTATATTAAGGAAGAAGTTGCCACTAAACTGGAGCAATAGTTGCTCTTAGTTATACGTTATTCGATTTAAGCATAATTGTTCTTTTCTCGAACCCTTAACCCCTTGAACCTCGAAGCGAGTCTGAGCGAAGAGTCGATTCGACCTGAAAACCTGCGGTTTAGAAATGATAGTAGGTCTGCTGACATTGGATTTACACATACCCGGGTCAAATTCACTTAAAGCAAAACGTCTTGTCATAAAAAGCCTGATCGACAGGATCAGGAACAAATTTAATGTATCGGTTGCAGAAGTAGATGCAAACAATTTATGGCAGCGCAGTGTAATAGGGATATCGCTCGTTGCCAACGAGACACAGATAATTAATAAAGTATTTGAGAAAATAAAAAATCTGGTCATAAGCACTCATTCAGTAGAAATGATAGATTCAACAATAGAAATGCTTTAGAATATCAAAAATAAAAGATATAACATTAAAAATATGGAAAAATAATCATCCTTAATTTTAATATTTAATCTTTCATTTTTCATTTAATACCATGCACCCATATAAACGATCAGCAAGGGTCAGCGACCTGATAAGGGAAGAAGTTGCTGATATATTGCTCAATAAAATAAAGCATAAGGACCTCGGGTTTCTCACTGTGACCGGAGCAAAAGTGAGCGATGATCTGAGACATGCGACAATTTACCTCAGTGTTATGGGCAATGATGATGGACAGAAGACCGTACATAAAATCAGTTCGTCATCTTCATTTATAAAGAGGGAACTGGGTAAAAGATTAAATATGAAATATGTTCCGACCCTGTCCTTCATGATCGATGAATCAATAGCGTACGGAAGGAAAATAGACAGCATACTTGACGACATTGAATCAGAAGGGAGTTCCATTGACGAAGACGAAGATCTCTTCTGATCTGCTTAAGCTTATAAAAAATAACCGCTCCTTCCTGATAGTAGGTCATATCAATCCTGAAGGTGACTCTATCGGCTCCTCTCTTGCCCTTGCCCTCGGCTTAAAAAAGATTGGGAAAAAAAATGTGTGTGTTGTGAGCAGTGATCCTGTTCCGGAAAACCTGAAGTTTCTCCCGGCTTCAGGATCGGTAAAACAGAACATTCCGCGAAAAAAATATGATGTTGCCATTCTCGTTGATTGCAATCATATTGATAGAACCGGTTTCAACTCTCTGAATTCAGTGAAGACCGCGGTCATTGACCATCATGTCCTTCCGGACAATGCAGAGAGAAGTGATTTCTGTAAATCAGTGTCAGCGTCTTTTATAGATCCTGATGCTGCTGCTGCAGGATTGCTTGTCTACAAGGTCCTGTCAGCCCTGAATATTACTTTTGATAAGAAAATAGCTACAAATGTATATACAGCCCTGCTCGTAGACACCGGCGGATTCAGATACTCCAATGCATCACCGGAAGCTCTCATTGTGGCATCTCACATGGTAGAATCAGGAGCTGTCCCCTGGAACATATCAAAGGAATTATATGAAAACATCCCGTTCAGCGCCATGAAGCTGCAGGGGCTGGCACTTGCAACCCTTGAGGAAAAAGACGGCATTGCCTGGATTACCGTTACAAAAGCAATGTTTAAAAAGACAGGAACCACCGTCGAGGATTGTGATGAGTTTGTCGACCTCCCACGAAAAATAAAGGGCATTAAAGTGGCTGTTTTCTTCAGGCAGGACGGCAGGAGTTCATATAAGGTCAGTTTCCGGTCAAAAGGAAAGGCAAATGTGCAGAAGATCGCAAAAAGCTTTGGAGGTGGTGGACATGTTGCGGCAGCAGGATGCAAAGTAAAGGGGTCCCTGAAAGAAGTTCAGGCAAAGGTTTTCAGGGCAGTGAGTAAAGAGCTAAACGAAAAAAAAATATATAAAAATCAAAATTAATGAGTTTATCATTTAATTAATACAATCTTATCTTCCTTATTTTTTAATTTTAATCTTTTATTTTTTCAGTTTTCTGCATGGATCTTATAATCAACCTTAACAAACCAAAAGACATTACATCCCATGACGGGGTGACAAACGTTAAAAAAATATTACGGGCGAAGAAGGCGGGTCATGCAGGTACGCTGGATCCGATGGCCACCGGCGTACTGCTGGTTTGTGTAAACAGGGCAACAAGGCTGGCATCTTTTTTTTCCTCTCTTGACAAAGAGTATAAAGCGATCATGAAACTCGGGTCATCAACCGATACGCAGGACGCATACGGCAAAATAATCAATTCGTGTGATGACATTTCTGTGGACAGGGAGCAGGTCGAAGCGGTTCTGAGATCTTTTTCAGGTAAAACACTTCAGGAGCCTCCCATGTTTTCCGCTCTTAAACACAAGGGAAAACCGCTTTATAAACTGGCAAGAAAAGGCATCGAAATTGAGCGGAAGCCCCGTGAAATAAATATCAGTTTGATCGAGCTGCTGGATTTCAACCTTCCTTATGTGACCTTCAGGACCCGATGCTCAAAAGGAACATATATCAGGACGTTATGTCATGATCTGGGAAAGAAGCTGGGAACATGTGCCCATCTGTATGAACTCGAGCGAACCGCCATTGGGGATTTTCAGATCTCAAACAGCCTGTCTCTGGATGAATTAGTTGCATTGGGCGAGGGAACATCTGGAGGTAAAGGCATGTATTCGATGAGTGATGCCCTGCCATGGCTGCCTGAACTTACAGTGGATGACTCTTCATCAAAGGCGATCAAACATGGTAACCCTTTACCATTAACCATCATATCTGATGAATTAAAAACTGCTGAAGCAATTAAGATCAAATCTCAGGATAATAAACTGCTTTCTATCGGAAGGTATGTGCCT
>CAMYJJ010000262.1 GCA_947258735.1 Thermodesulfovibrionia bacterium
CGAGTCTCCAGAGCAGAGGAAGGGCATTGAATGAACGCTCCACATGTATGAAGTCGTGGAGGTGTGAATCAAATATGATGACCGGACTCAGCGGGAAGATTTTTGCAAGGGTTATAAAAAAACTTAACCCAAACAGCTTTATGTAAGAGATAGATAGTGTCAGCCGGAAAGGTGTGATCGATGTGAAGGGAAGTTCCAAAATCTGGGAACCATTGTAATAGTGAATATCCTTGTTGGCTAACAAATATTTGAACGGGTTTGGGAAGTACGAGGGGAAGACGCTGGAGTCGTAGAGGAAGCCGTGGTTTTCCAGCCTTCTTATCCCGTCATCGGATATTTTACCTCGGGGGGCGCGGTATCCTCTTGGATATGTTCCAAAATATTTGTAGTACGTTTCTTTTGATTTTGCGATTTCGATTTCAGAGTCAGGGTTGTCGTAGTCATGGGAGTAACTGTGTGCTTCAAATTCACAGTTGAACTTCTCCAGCAGTTGTATTACCTGGGGATGAGATTCAAAGAGCCGCCCCAGCGTAAATACCGTAACTTTTACACCGAGAGAGGCCAATTGCTCCAGAGTGGCCTCTATTTTATTGAGGTCTATAAAAATGTCGTGCCGATCAATAATGCCGGCATATTCGGGCTCAAGGTCGATTGTGAACGCAAACTTCTTCATAGTCGTATTGCTAATAAAATTTAAAAAATCTCCTGTTCCTAGATCTCAGCTCTTTTACATCATCCCGTTTCGGAAATGGGAAGAGAGATCCCTTTGAGATGTCATTTTTCTGTGTTTTTACGTTGCCCTGAGAAAAGGCCAGCAGAGTACCGGCAATCATTCCGGCCCCGACTTCAATTGCCTTCATATACAAATCGTGAACTGACCATGCATCATCGATATCGATTATTTCCTGCAGTACGATATCTCCATCATCAATGCCGGGATTGATGTAGTGTATAGTAACGCCCGTGGTTTTTTCCCCTTTTGCCAGTACCCAGAAGTTTGCATTCTGGCCACGGTACGCAGGCAGGAGTGACGAGTGGATATTCAGGCAGCCCTGTTGAGGTAACGCAATCAGGTCCTTTTTGAAGATCTGCGGTGATGAGATGGAAAATATGATATCAGGGTTCAAATCCTTCAGGGATGACAGTGATTCAGGGGCATTAATTTTATATACTGAAGAAAAGGGTACGCCATGTTTTTTGCATACCAGCTCAACTGAGTGGAACTGCACATCACGATTGAACAAGCCGTTAACGATGTCAGATGCCCGGTATAACACCTTGAGGAGGATCATGTATGCGAATAGAATTATGCCGAAATATGAGAGATAGTCGAGCGCTGTCTGAATGTAGGACTTGTTCGCAAAGTGAGGATGAAGCCCTATGACCTTCGTTACGTGCACCGTATTCGGCAGTTTGCGCAGTGTCTTATCAATATAGACGGGAATATAAAAAGGCTCGTCCATGGTAACGAATACAACATGCAGTTTTTTTTGCTGTTCCATTTAGTAATTACCTCTGTATAAAAAACTCCTTATATATTATAATAAAAACTATACTTAAGATATGTTGTCATAAGAAGTTGCATAACCATATGCATGTAAATTTTGCATATCCAACGCAGCCCCCAGTCCAAACTGTATGAACAATATTCGAATATTATTCATTGAATCCCCGTATTCCTATGCGAGTGCTGGCAAGGAAGTGGTGGGTCAGTATTTCCCGCTCGGCATTGGTTATCTGGCCTCATACATCCGCCAGGCAGGATATCCCGTCAGGATATTTCAGCCGTCTATTGATGATCATGATAAAGAACTGAATGACATACTGCGGTCGTTCAATCCATCCGTCGTTGGTATCAGCGTCATGACACCATCATATCCCCGTGCAGTTGAAATCTGTAACATGATTAAATCGTATGACTCGTCAATTACAACTGTTCTGGGCGGACACCATGTGTCTGCTGTAGGAAAGGAAGTAATGGACCAGTCACCGAACACGGATTTTGCGGTTATTGGTGAGGGGGAAGTGACTGTCCATGAACTGCTGAAGGCCGTTGGAGCAGGTACCGGTGAGTACGCGAATATTCAGGGTCTTGTATGGAGAACCGATGATGGGTCAGTCCGGGCAAATGAGGGACGGGAATTAATCAAGGACATCGACAGCCTGCCTTTTCCCGCTAGGGACCTGGTCGATATGGATCAGTACAGACTGCACAGCTATATCGATTTTGGAACAAAGAGTGCAACCATGATCACGTCCCGCGGGTGCCCTTATAAGTGCGCTTTCTGTTCGAGCTGGCTGACAATGGGCGCACGGTACCGCTTTCGGTCGGTGGAAAGCATCATGGCAGAAATTCGGGAACTCGTAGAAAAAGGAATTGACCACATCGTTTTTGAGGACGACACGATGGCGCTGAAGCGTAGCCGTATCGAGGCTATATGCGATGCCCTGATAGCCATGCCGAACCGTCCTACATGGTACTGCCTGACAAGGGTCGACACAATGGACTACGAATTGGCAAAGAAGTTCAGGGCTGCAGGATGTAAAATGGTAAATTTTGGAATTGAATCAGGATCGCCGGAAATCCTGAAGCTGATCGGCAAAAAGATTTCCCTCACCCGTGCCATCGAGGCTGTTGCGGCTTGCAGAAAGGCTGGATTACGCACTCAATGCACTTTTATTGTTGGGTTCCCGATAGATACGAACAGAACGATGTCCATGACTTATGAGATTGCTGAAAAGATAGATCCTACAATAGCTATTTTTTTCCCTCTTACACCCTATCCCGGAACGATGATATTTGATAAATACCTTGATAAATCCCTTATACCCCGCAGTGTCGAAGACTGGCTCAGCTACATCATGACTGACAACAAAAGTGGGATAAGTGTAAACGCATCTTATACTGGTGAGCAGGTCAAAGCAATCGCAAACAGGTATAACCGGAAGTTCTTTATGCGCCCTCTGCACATTCTACGAATGCTCAAAACAGTACAATCACCTACGGAATTTATCAGGCTCGCCAGAGGGGCTCTGTTTCTCACCACTAGTTTTATTAAAGAACTTGTTAAGGGCAACACATAGGTTCATCTGCGACTTTGTGAACATGAAATATTCACATGCATGCGAAACAATAATCAAGATAGATTATTTATTGTATCGCATTTCTTTTCTAATGGTTGCAACCTGATCAGCAATCATACCAAAAAAGAAGATGAGCAAAGAGGCTATTCCGAGAAATAGGCTGGTAGCACTGAACTGATTATATCTGACCACCTCCTGCACTGCATAAATTAAACCGAAAGAAAAAAAGAATATGCTTATAGGTAGAAATATTTTGAACGGTTCAAATAGCGTAATCATTCTGAGAACGAGGACTATCGTATCAAGTCCATGGCGAATTTTCAACGTGCTGACGCCAATTCGCTTGTGGGCATGTATTGGCACAAACTTTACGTTAAATCCATCCTTAATAAAGAAGACAGTACTTGTAGTAGAAAAAGAAAATTTATTCGGGAAAATAGTGAGATACTGGAGAATTAGATCTCTTTTGACAATTCTCAGTCCACAGTTAAGGTCTGGAATTTTAAATCCGGCGAGATAGTTTGCAAGCCAGTGAATGAATTCCTTGCCTGGTTTTCTCCACAGAGGCGAATGAGAGCCGGAGTCACGGGCACCTATTACTATGTCATGGGTATCAACGAACTTCATCAAATTAGATAAATCATTAATATCATGTTGTCCGTCAGCGTCAAAAAAAGCGATAGTGTTGTTGGCTGAATTGATAATTCCTGTTTTCAGACTTGCGCCGTACCCTTTGTTATGCTCATGAGTAATGACGCGGGCCCCACTGTCAGTGGCTTTTTTACCTGTGGAGTCCGTAGACCCATCATCAACGACAATGATTTCGTCTATAAAATTTAGAGTTTTTAGCTCAGCCACAACCTTTCCTATTGCCTTTTCTTCGTTAAAAGCAGGGATAATGACTGTCAATGATATCACTGTTGAGTTCATGTTGTTTGCCGGTTTCCTTGATAGTATGTACATCCAGCATCAAATATATAAGTTTGCAGTTATCATGTGGAGATCCAAGGGCTTAAAAAACGTTTTGTAATTATAACATCTTGCCTGGTTTTTAACAAAAAAACAGGAAGTTTTTCGCATGCAGTCGAACAGAAAGCGGCAACCGGATTATCGACGTTTACTAAGGTGAAGACGAACTGCATCTACATACCTACAGTATTTTTTGCTGAGGAGCTTCCGGTGATGGATACGGGCTTTCTCACATACCTCTTTAGCCAGTCGGGAGCAGATGAAATAAGTAGATATAGAAGGGTATACAGCATCACCCAGTTGGCAGACTCTTCTATTACAAACGTTACGGGCCGCCCTAGAAACCGCATGATAAAAAAACTCCAGAGTGACAAGCCCATAGCAATGATCGTTATGGCCGGAATGGAAT
>CAMYJJ010000263.1 GCA_947258735.1 Thermodesulfovibrionia bacterium
GAAGGTTTGTAATCCGTACTGATTAATTTTCAATTACAGATTGCAAATTACAAATCAACAGACAAGCAACTGCCAGCATGCCGTTGAAGTACAGATCTTCTCCGTACTGCGTGCCATATGAGCACTCCAAGCTATTTTCAAAAATATGAAAATAATTTCTCTTCTTTTTAATACATCATTATGGAGGTTGATATATACCTTTTTCAGCCCATTCTACATTTATCCAGTTGAGACAGAATTTTTCTTGTAATCAATAGAATTTTTATTCCACAAGAAAAAATCTCAATTAATTCATCACGCAAAATCAAATTATTATTTCCTGATCAGGCTTCTTGAGAGATGTGTGAGATGACACAAAAAATATCTTTAAAAAACTGTGACACGCTACATATTGCGATCTATTTATTCCGGTTTTGCGTGATGCATGTCAGCATCATAGCAGAGGTCATAGTAGTCCGAAGGGCGGATGAAGGGCCGAACCTGTCATACTGGTTTAGACCGGATCTCTGGCTGAACTGAGCAGATGCCTCGAACGAGGGCCTAAAGCCGGAAGTAGCGGACGGAATTCGCAAGGTAAAGCTGGGTGCTTATAGGACAGCAGACGATTAGGCAAAGTACGAAGCGAGTTGACAGGAACCGCCATGGTACGGAACCGTATGCCTGGTGGTGTGGGAGGACGGCGGAAGCAATTCCGCCTCCTACCCGATACTCAAAATAACGTTCCGCAAATTCCTCCTGTTCAAAGCTTCACAAGCATAATATATCTTCAATACCCAGTCTTATTTAACAAGAGATCCAATCCGTTTAAGTATAAATCAATTAATGACGAGTATTACAATTAGCATATTAATCAGTTTTTTTAATTATAACAGGAGAAATAATGGATGCAATAATCGAAACTTTTAATCAGGTTCTCACCGATGGTAAGAAAATGAAGGCGTCAGATATACACCTGTGTGTCGGCTCCTCATGGAAATATAGAATAGACGGTAATATAACGCCACTTGAGATAAAACCGCTCGATATGAACGAATGTAAGGCCATTGTCAGACATATTCTCCTGGATACACCAAGCATTACAGAAGATAATATTGATGATATCATACACAAGCTGCAGGACCATGACTGCTCCTATATGCTCCCGGGAGTTGCCCGCTTCCGTGTAAATATGTGCCGGCAGAGAGGGTCTTTTTCTATTGTCCTGAGGGTGGTTCCCTTTTCCGTCCCAACCATAGATGCACTGGGCCTACCGGAAGTTATTAAGGGCATATCACTCGAAGAAAGAGGTTTGATACTTGTAACCGGGATCACCGGCAGCGGCAAGTCTACGACACTGGCCTCAATGATTAACATCATTAATGAGGCGAAACCATGCAAGATCATCACAATCGAGGACCCGATCGAATTTCTTCATAAAGAGGTTAAAGCCTCCATCATCCAGAGGGAAGTGGGTCTTGATACTGAGAGTTTCTCGATCGCCCTGCGCGGCGCCCTGCGCCAGGACCCTGACGTTATCCTTGTAGGAGAAATGAGAGATTCACTGACCATTGAAATAGCATTAAAGGCCGCCGAAACCGGCCACCTGGTCCTCTCAACTGTCCACACCACAGATGCCTCAAAGACGATACACAGGATCATCAGTGCCTTTGAATTAAGCGAACAGCAGGCAGTAAGGGTCAGGCTGGCAGATGCCATGAAAGCGGTAATATCGCAGCGGCTTCTTCCCCGAATAGACGGATCAGGACGGGTAGCAGTGGTTGAAATAATGCGTAACACCCTGACGATAAAAGATTGCATTGAAAATCCGGAGAAAACAGATGCTATTAAGGACTACATGAAATCCGGAAGGGACCAGTACGGCATGCAGACCTTTGACCAGCATCTGATGGATTTATACAATCAGGGGGTGATAGACCTTGAAAAAGCAAAGGCTGCTGCTACAAGCGCATCTGATTTTGAACGTAATGTTGTCTTTACATAACACAAATATTATCAACGGTCATAGCATCATTTTATTCTGATTTGATCCGGCACAGGGGCATCCCCAACACGGGCCTCCGCCAGGTACTATCGACTTAAATTTCACCTAAAAAAATCATCCCGTAAAAAAAGACGGGGTACCCCCGCCCCTACGTGAACGTGTATTCGAACAATCAAACATTTATATATAATATAACAATGGGTAATATTACAGAACCAACACAGGTGAAGCTGTTTGTGGGAATGCTGTTAAATGATGAATCCCTTTTTGCGGCTGTTGATGATCAGCTGAGAGCAGCCTTTGGAGATATTGATTATGAAAGCCCTATATGGCCGTGGAAGCATACGACATACTATTCAATAGAAATGGGAGAGGGGTTAAAGCGCAGGTTTGTTTTTCTTAAAAAGCTGATTCATCCGGTAGAGATTTCAGATATCAAAGTGCTGACGAATAAAATCGAAAAACATTTCCTTAATAATAAAGGAGGGCGGAAGATAAACCTTGATCCGGGTTACCTTGACAGTGCGAAGCTTGTGCTTGTTTCAACAAAAAACTTCTCTCACAGAGTGTACCTTGATAAAGGAATATACGGGGAAGTTACCCTTATGTACGCAGGCAATAATTTTCAGCCCCTGCCCTACACATTTCCTGATTATAAAACAGGTGCGTATCATGAAGTATTTAAGGAGGCAAGAAGGCTTTTTAAGGAGCAACTCTCAGCAGGATGAAATTTATTAAAGACAAACAGATCGAATTTAATGAACAGTTTCTTCAAGCCCTTACTCTCATGGAGGAAACCGGCAGGAATATGTTTGTTACCGGCAGGGCTGGAACGGGCAAATCAACACTGCTGCAGTATTTCCGTGAAAACACAGACAAGAATGTCGCTGTACTGGCACCGACAGGAGTGGCTGCCGTTAATGTAAAAGGTCAGACAGTGCATTCTTTTTTTAATTTCAGGATAGGCGTAACTCCGGACACTGTACACAAGGTCAGACCAAGAGACAAGGACCTTTATGCAAACCTGGATGCCATTATCATTGATGAAATCTCAATGGTCAGGGCTGATCTGCTCGACTGTGTAGATCTTTTCCTCAGGAAACACGGCAAGACCACCGGTCCCTTTGGCGGGATCCAGATGATCTTTATAGGTGACCTGTATCAGCTGCCTCCCGTTGTTACCTCAAGGGAGCAGGCCCTTTTCAAAGACCTGTACAAAAGCCCGTATTTTTTCAGTGCCCGGGTGTTTGATGATGATCTTTTTTCAAGGCTGGCAGGCAATGAAGGCTCTTTTAATATGGAATTTATTGAGCTTGAAAAAGTATACCGGCAAAAGGACCGGAGATTTCTGGACCTTCTGAATGGTATCAGAAATAATTCAATTACTGAAAAAGACATAGAGGTCATAAATAAAAGATGTGATCCCGGATTCAGTGAGAAAGAAGGAGATTTATATATTTACCTTACAACTACAAATGCACTTGCTGATGACATTAATACCACCAAGCTTACTGAACTCAACTCTGATGAACATAGTTATGAAGGGCTGATTGAGGGTGATTTTGGGGAGAAGAGTCTGCCGACATCTCTTGATCTTTGTCTGAAACAGGGAGCTCAGGTCATGATGCTCAACAATGATCCGCATGGGCGATGGATAAACGGCAGTATCGGTATGATTGCAGATATTGATGAGGAAGAAGACAGCCCTGATGTATTATGGATAGAGCTGGCAGATGGAGAAGTAGTTGATGTCACTCCGCACAAGTGGGAGATGTACGAATTCTCATATGACAAGGAGGAATCCAGGATACTGTCTGAAAGTGTCGGGGCATTTACCCAGTATCCTCTCAGGCTTGCCTGGGCCGTGACTATCCATAAGTGCCAGGGTATGACTTTTGAGAATGCGGTCATAGATATTGGAAGAGGGACTTTTTCTCACGGACAACTTTATGTTGCGCTCAGCAGGTGTACAACACTGAACGGGCTTGTGCTTAAAAAGCCGGTGTATAAGAAGCATGTTCTGCTGGACAGGAGGGTTGTCCAGTTTGTAACACGTTACCAGTATGTTCAGGCCGGAAAGGTATTATCACTTGATGACAGGTATGCCCTTCTGGATGAGGCTATAAAAAATAAAAAGAAGCTGGAAATAGTGTATCTAAAAGCAGGGGACGAGAAATCAAAAAGGACCATACTCCCAAGGCATGCAGGAGAAATGGAATATAACGGCAGGAAATTTCCGGGAGTGCAGGCATTCTGCACAAGCAGGGATGATGAGAGGGTGTTTCATCTTGAGAGGATTCTTGAGATGAAGATAGTGGAATAACTTGCGGTAGACACTAAAAGTGTTTACAGGTATTGTAAACGCTTTTTCTGACTTGTTTATAATTATTAAGATTATAATTCATTAAATATGGGGCTCTGCCCCAAACCCCGGTTCATTCTTTT
>CAMYJJ010000264.1 GCA_947258735.1 Thermodesulfovibrionia bacterium
TCTTGTCTCCGGATTTCAGGTATCTGACAGATGTAATATCATCAGGTTCTTCATCATCATTATGAATATTGCCGAATTTCTGAAAAACCGTAGTTTTGTCTTTCAGGTAGTCCTGGGTTATCAGTCCGAGGGAATCTGCCTTAATTCTTACAGAGGTGTCTTTTGATACCAGAATGACAGGCTGGCCCTTGCATCCGTTATTGGCAATAGTCACGGCTGTTGAGATAATTCTGTTATCATTTGATGACTTATGAAGGTGACTGTGTTCCTTTATTTCAACTCTGAGTGTGCCCCCGCTTGGAAGATGAACCCCTGCAGACAGTTTTCCTGTTTCTCTGTAATGGTCCAGTAATCTCAGGGCCTGTCTGGCAGAATAGGGTATTTCGCCGTTTCCTCTTTTTAACTTGTCAAGCTCCTCAATGACGGTAATCGGCAGCACCACTTCATTGTCGGCAAAATGGAGAAATGCCTCAGGATCATGGATAAGGACATTGGTGTCAAGGACAAAAATTTTTTTCATATCAACTCCTGTCGTTTAGTTTATGGCTCCTGCTTTCTTTTCGGACTTTTATCGAAATTAGATTAATATTTGTTAAACTTTCCGTAAAATCAATTATTAAATAGAATTCGTCACAGTTCTGCTTTGGATTGATCTTATACCTCTTTGTTTGTCATTCCCGCGGTTTTTTAAGCGGGAATCCAGAGTCTTTTCACAAAGTGCTGGATTCCGGATAAAGGACTGCCGGAATGACATATTTGTTTTTGATATCTCGAAGTTCTGCTTGAGGTTGTTCACTATGATCTATGATTTTCCGGCATATTTATTTATACTAATTAATGTTGATAATTAAACAGTTCGGCGCTTTACATAGATATTGGACTTGTGTTAATATTTATCTCTTTAAAACAGGAAGGTGAATTATGCCATTAGCAAAAGATCTAAAAGAAGACATTATTAAAGAGTATAAGGTTCATGAAAGTGATACAGGATCTCCTGAAGTGCAGATAGCCCTTTTAAGCAAAAGGCTTCTTGTGCTTAATGAACATTTCAAGTTTCATAAGAAAGACCATCACTCACGCAGAGGACTGCTGAAGCTGGTTGGTCAGAGACGCAAGCTTTTGAGCTATTTGAAAACAACTAACAAAGAACGATATGACAAGCTTGTGAAAGAGCTTGGATTAAGAAAGTAGAATGAATGACAAATGCTGAGATCGAAGTCAAGGGCAAAACGCTTAATCTTGAAACAGGACGTTTTGCAAAACAGGCTGACGGATCAATTGTTGCCACATTTGGTGATACCGTTGTCCTTGCAACTGCCGTTGCTAAAAAAGAAGCAAGAGAAAATATAGATTTTTTCCCCCTTACCATTGATTACCAGGAAAAGGCCTACGCTGCAGGAAAAATACCCGGAGGATTTTTTAAGAGAGAAGGCAGGCCCGGTGAGAAAGAAACGCTCACGTCACGTCTCATAGACAGGCCAATCAGACCACTTTTCCCTGATGGTTTTTATTCTGAAACACAGGGAATTATTTCAGTTCTCTCCTTTGGTGAAGAAAATATTTCTGACATACTCGGGATTATTGCGATGTCTGCTGCCCTGAGTATTTCAGATATTCCTTTTGACGGACCTGTAGGTGCTGTAAGAATAGGGATTGTGGGTGATACCTTTGTCGTGAATCCGGATCGTAAGGAAATAGAAGAATGTGACTTCAGCATGGTTGTTGCCGGCACGCAGGATGCGGTCATGATGGTCGAAGGCGGAGGGAACGAAGTTACCGAGGCAGTACTGCTTGAAGCCCTGGCTCTGGCCCATGAAGAGATCCGAAAGGTCATTGCAGTTCAGAATGATCTTGTTTCCAAAATAGGCAGAACAAAGAGGGAAGTGGTCCCTCCGGAGACAGATGACGAACTGATCAACTCGGTTTCAGATATTTCACTGGACAGGATCAAGGATGCGATTGTTATTTCTGATAAGCTGCAGAGGCAGGAGATCCTGGATGACATTAAAAATTCCGTGATTGAACAGATGAATACTGACGAGGAAAATGATATTTCCAGAAATATTTCATCTGCCTTTAAAAAGATAGAAAAGGACCTTGTCAGAAACATGATCATTGAAAAAGGAATAAGGTCTGACGGCCGTACACCTGATGAGGTCAGAAAGATAAGTGCAGACGTAGGGTTCCTTCCGAGGGCACATGGATCATCACTTTTTGTAAGGGGTGAAACCCAGGCTTTGGTCGTAGCAACTCTGGGAACATCTGATGATGAGCAGAGGATTGATGCGCTGGAAGGTGATTCTAAAAAGTCATTTATGCTTCATTACAACTTCCCTCCCTTCAGTGTTGGCGAAGTGAAGTTCCTCAGGTCTGCAGGAAGAAGAGAGATTGGACATGGCATGCTGGCTGAGAGGGCCATAAAGTCTGTGCTCCCTACTAAAGAAGAATTTCCTTATACCTTAAGAATAGTGTCAGATATATTAGAGTCCAACGGTTCATCTTCCATGGCAACAGTATGCGGGGGCATATTAGCGCTCATGGATGCGGGCGTACCTATCAAATCTCCGGTTGCAGGAATAGCCATGGGACTTATAAAAGAGGGAGACAAGACAGTTGTTCTCACTGATATCCTGGGTCTGGAAGACCATCTCGGTGATATGGACTTTAAGGTTACAGGCACGAAAGAAGGTATTACCGCCTTTCAGATGGATGTTAAAATCAGTGGTGTTACCCAGGAAATCATGAAGACTGCATTGAATCAGGCCCATCAGGGAAGGATGCATATTCTTGAGAAGATGGCAGGCATATTAACTGCTCCAAGGGAAGACCTGTCAGCCCATGCTCCCAGAATTTTTACGATGAAAATAAAGACAGACAAGATCCGGGACGTGATCGGCCCCGGGGGTAAGGTGATCAGGGGAATAGTTGAAGAAACGGGGGTAAAGATAGATATAGATGATTCCGGCACTATCAGCATTGCTTCAGTAGATGAAGATTCTGCACAGAAGGCAATCAGTATTGTTGAAGGGATAATAGCCGAGGCAGAGCTGGGTAAGATTTATCATGGAAAGGTCAAGAGGATCATGGATTTCGGGGCCTTTGTTGAAATTCTTCCAGGTACGGAAGGGCTGGTGCATATATCACAGATCGCTGATGAAAGGATAGCCAAGGTTACGGATGTCCTCAAAGAAGGCGACGCGGTAGATGTAAAGGTGATAGAGATCGACAAAACAGGCAGAATCCGTCTTAGCCGGAAAGATGCATTGAAGGAGCAGAAGGGCTCCTGATCAGATCCAGGGGCCAATGGTTCTGATTAGCCTGCCTCAATAACATGCATTTGATTCACTAATATCTTCATTAATAAAAGTAAGAAGGTGAACTGTATTTTTTTCCTGTTTCACCGTATAATTACGTTATGCCTGCATCATACTCTCTGGCTGCGCTGTAGCTGCACAGCGATATTCAATAAACAGTATGTTTAAAAAAACGACATTATCAAATAACATTCCTCTTGTAATGGAGACAGCACAGGAGATGCATTCTGCATGTATCGGTATATGGGTCAAGGTAGGATCGCGGTTTGAAGACCCTGAAAGAAACGGGATTTCCCATTTTCTTGAGCACATGTTCTTCAAGGGGACGGAAAACCACTCTGCAGAAGATATAGCAATGGAGATTGACTCTCTGGGCGGAGAGTTAAATGCGCTTACCTCGACAGAGTACACATTATATTATGTGAAAGTGCTTGATGAATACCTTGAAAAGGCGATTTCACTTCTTACGGACATATTCCTGAATTCAACATTTCCGGACAATGATATTGAGAAGGAAAAAGGGATAATAAATGAAGAAATCAGTATGGTGGAGGACACGCCTTCTGATTTTGTGTTTGAATTGTTCTCAAAGGATATCTGGGGTGAAGATGCACTGGGACAGACCGTTCTTGGCAGGAGAGAAACCATAGGGGCATTTAAACGGGACGATCTGGTTAATCATGTTGGAAAGTATTACGGTACGGAAAATATAATCGTGGCATGCAGTGGTAAATTTGATGAAGATAAACTCATCAGCCTTCTTAACCAGGGAATAGGAAGCCTTCAAAGAACCGGGATAAAGAAGGACGTAAAGGTCCCGGGGTTTTCGGGCGGTCTGAACGTCATCACAAAAGACCTCTCTGAGGCCCATATATGTCTGGGGCTTAAGGGGATGCCGTATAACAGTGATGACAGGTATACGATGCACCTGCTGAATACAATCCTTGGTTCAGGTTTCAGCTCCAGGCTGTTTCAGAATGTGAGGGAGAAGAAGGGACTGGTATATTCAATTTATTCCTATCATGTCTCCTATATAGACACAGGCATCTGGTCTGTGTATGCCGGTACAGACAGGAAGCATGTCAGTGAAGTGATTA
>CAMYJJ010000265.1 GCA_947258735.1 Thermodesulfovibrionia bacterium
ACCACACTGACTCCCTCTGATACCTTGGTGATATAGGTAAAATCAGGTTCTTTTCCTGTGCCCTGACCATTCCGAATACTGACGACACAATTATTCCCCGCAGGATCGCACTGCTCCAGGCGGGAAATGGTACACTCCTCAGCCAATTGATCTATGTTCTCTCCGCAGGGGGAGTCATACTGAAGAAAGACCCTCTCTATGCGGCTGTTTTTGTATTTCGTGTAGTATCTATACCGGTCAGAGGTGCAGTCATCCCATCCGTCCTCTTTATCACGGTCTCTGAAGTTTTCATAGCTCGTTCCAAGATAGCGGGAACCCCGAGGAGCTGATGAAACGACTGAATAATTGGCCGGTCGTGCATCGCCGCAGAGTGCCCCGTCATGATTACCGCAGTCGCAGTCGTCTTCAGCTTCGGTAGTGCCTTTATACACCTTAAAGTAATCGTAATAATCCCTGCATATGGCGTGGATCTGCCCGGGCTGATAGTCAATGCTTATCCTGTTACAGGGGCCGTCGACGCTTTCCGCCTTTATCTTCACGAATGTCCTGATATCACAGGACGAGGTCTGCACTGTGTTTGTTCCTGAGCAGACCTTCTGTTCCGGCGGATCATCATAGCTCGGGATAAGCACTTTTTCACAGTCCGTAAAGGTGTTACTGATCATGTCCGCCGATGCGCTCCACATGATACATTTCCCGTCCTCATCAGTCTTGAGGCATTTGTTACCGAAGACCGTATCCTGCGTCAGATCATACTTCGGCCGGTTTGTATACGAATTGTCAACAAAACTCCCTACGTCACTCGCGGGAACATTGCCTAACTCAATGGGATTTGAGTAGTAGTTTTTATAGGCATCCTGCTGTGCCTGGGCATCATTCATCTGGGGAGTAAGGGTATCTACTGTTCCAAGTCCCTTGTCCTGTAACGTCTGGTCGATGGTACCGGGTTTGAAGTCATTAACCAGACCTGAGCTCAGGTCCTTGCCTTCCTGAAGGGCTGTATCGAAATCAAAGCCGTAGAGATCCTGAGTATTTTGAACTATTGGATAGCATTCAAAAAATGAGAGCTGGAATATCAGCAATATTGAGAATATTTTTATAAGAGCTTGAGGCAGCAATTTCTCTTTCTCCACATGAGATATATCTGGTATTCACCGGTAGCCGGTATGTTCCGGTGATCACCCCACAAAAGCGTGGAACTCCCCAGTGAATGACAGCATGTTCCCGAAGTTTCCGGAATGGGAAAAAGTGTTGAGAACCGGTACTGGCTCTTCTTGATGACCGGGATAAACTCACCGCCACACTTTGCCCCTGCTCCACTTGTGTCGTACTCAACTGCCGGAGGCACGGGGAGCCTCGTCAGGCGGGCGATCAATCTGCTTGCCAGAAGGCTTGTGGTCCTCACCGGTGATCCTACGGTACCCGTATTTCCTGTAAAAGGATACATCGATCCCCAGCACCCTGCACACCAGAAGAGAGGGTTCAGGGGATAGCCTGCCGAGGCGGCAAGACAGTCAGCAGCACAGAGGGCCTGGGCAACCGGATTTCCAAAGATAATGGCCTCGGGATAGAGGGTTACCGAGAGCTCGTCATCGTTCCAGAAAGGATCAGTCTCGGTGAAATACATAAGATCAATGTCATTGAGCCAGTCAGTGCAGTAGTCCATTCCGGAGATCATATCCATTATCTCAAGAAGAGGGAACGTATAGTAATGCACGTTATAAAATGCCTTCTCTCCACTTGCCGGTCCCTGCCCTTTTTCTCCGTAGGAGCCAAAGAAATTCAGATCTTCCCCCATGTCCAGTCCAAAGAGAGTGGGAAAGCAGTTCGGCTGCTGCACTACTTCAAGGACTCGTGCCGGCTCCCAGAAGGATACATAGATGCCATATCTGTCAATATCATCAGAATCCTTACAGCTGCATATATAATCTGAAGGATTAAAGTCATCACTGTTTTGTGTATCAACATTATCAGGAATGCCCCCCACATCAAGAATTTTATTGCCGCCAATACGGATGGGAAACATGCACTTCCAGCATATGTCCGTAAGAAGGTTGGGAAAGGAACTTTGACATTCTCCTACTGGAGCTGTAACCTCCTCAGCCGTTAGGTGAACGTTTACTGACATAATAAGTAGAATCAGGAGACTAATGAAGAGCCTTTTCCGTAACACGGAGATACCTCCCTTCCTGCTCCAGTATTGCAGGTACACGTGCCAACTGGATCTTTTTAATGAGGTCGTCATTGACAAGGTAGAATCTGTGCTTATGCCTTCTGGTTAATCCCGCGAAGTCACCTGATGTGAGGATGATTTTTCTGAATTTGCCGTCCAAGGCATAAGAGACCTGTTTTTCATCATTGCCGTCAATAAAAATATACCTACCGGTGAGCAAAACATAGTCAGCCGGGTTGATCGTACTTCCCCTTGGAAATAGTACCTTCCCCTCATGATCCACAATATCCGCTTCAAGGGTCAGTGCAGGATCTATACGGTACACTCTGTCTTCTTCTGCCGTGCTGAATATGCCCTCATATTTTGTGAGTTTGTACATTTTATCTTTAGCCTTAACGAGCATGAGCCTGATACGCTCCTGAAACTCCGGCGTCTTCAGACGGGCTTCAATGACCTCCAGTAGATTCTCCTCTTCGATCTGATAGGTCATTCCGTATTTTCCGTAATCTTTGACTTCCTTTCTGAACTTCGAAAGGGCATGTGAAATGCTCACTCCTGAAATGCTTCCTTTCTGCTCATTCGATTCATACGCAACAAGGGGCACTCTGGATACTGAATAAGCGCTGAAGAGTTGGGGATGAAGTTCCACCGGCAAATCAAAGTCATTAAGCCCGTATTCTTCCATGAATTCGTAAAATCTTCTGATTGTCGATTTAAAATCATTTCTGACGAGTCCTCTCAGTGCCAGAACAACATCAAGACCTTTCTTTCTAAGCCTCATGGCATCATTGACCGCATCCCCCAGAATCCCCTGCGGCATTGAGAATGAAAAGAAATAGTACATTCTTTCCTTCGAAGGTACGGTGCCCTGATGAGCAGCGTATGGCGGGGTACCGGATGATTCATGTATTGTCGTATCACCCGAGGTGTCACCGTTTATCTCAATTTTCCTGGGGGCACGGAACGTTGAAGTTGCCGAACTTGCCGCCTTTATGTCAGGCATCTGAAAGATGTCTAAAACACTCTTTGTCTCATCACACATCTCCCTGTCAGGCTTTGTGATCCCTGGGTAATCAAAGGAGCTGGCGTCTACGGACCAAATGAATAGCAAGAAAACAATGAATACCATCCCAAAAAAAATGATAAGTGCAAGAAATAGATTGTGTCTATTCGAACGTTGCATAGGGGTCGAGGGGCCAAGGTTTCGAGGTTTCGAGGGTTTCTGTTTCCCTTGCCCCCTGGACACCTTGACACCTTGGCCCCTATTCTTTGTAAAACGGAAATGCCTGTCCAATAACCTGTTGTTCATTTATTAATCCCCAGTATCTTGAATCAAATGTCCGGTCTTCCGTACCGGTAACAAAGTACTTACCTTCAGGTATTACCATCTCCTCTATCATGGGAAGGCTTCTGCCGAGGGAGTCCTTTTCTATGACGTCATAGGTAACAGGATCGCGCTCACCTTTTCTGTGTAAATGTACGCGGCCCTGCAGTCTCAGCGTTACGGGTTCGCCGTTTTTCTCAATGTGCAAGGTGTGTTTTTGTCTTTCTTCCTCAGAGTAATTTTGCCTTTTGATCCTGTCGCCCGGAAGACCGGTTATTATTTTCGTAAAGGTAATCCCGTCTGCAAAGTTTTGTATGCCAGAGGATTTAAACGAGATCAGCTCGCCGTAATTCTCCGGCATAACACCCTTTTTTACGTACAGATACTTGTAGGGCAGGCACATGTGATCTTCCCGCACAACATAAAAACCGTAGCGAACCGATATGAGCTTGAATGACATGGCAATGAACACCGCCACTATTAAAAGAACCTCGGCATTCTTAATGAACTGTTTATTTTTCATCACCCTGCCTCTGATGTATACTCAGGCAGGGTAACATCGGAAGACTGGTGGTCCTGAGAGCGCCATGAGTGAATAATAATTTCTTTTCCTATGAAAAGTGTTCAACGTATTCATATCCTCCTCCGATATATTTATTTCATGCTCCTTCATGAAGCAGATGATAAATATGTATTACCGGAGGAGGGTGAGGGAAAGGGGGATCAAGGGATGATGCTAACGAAAAGAATAGTTACTGCAAGGGTGAGGTGGAATTAATTTTAAAAAAGACTTCCTACCAGAAGGTGCAGTTTCGAAATTTATTCAAAAGTGAGGTTTGGTGTTTGAAATTATAATATCTCAATTTTTTAGGTCTGAACAAATA
>CAMYJJ010000266.1 GCA_947258735.1 Thermodesulfovibrionia bacterium
TCTGGAGATTCATGCCGAGAGTGGAGGGAAAGAGCAATGACTAACATGCCCAACTATGTCTCAACAACCAATGCCTGCAAACTCTGCAAACCCATGGGGGCAACCCTTGCCTTCCGCGGCATTGAAAGCGCTGTTCCTTTTCTGCACGGTTCACAGGGGTGTGCAACCTATATGCGCCGCTACATAATCAGCCATTTCAATGAACCTATGGATATCGCCTCATCATCGCTGGGTGAAAAGCATGCCATTTTCGGAGGCGGCCCCAACCTGAAACAGGGACTGAAAAATGTAACTGATAAATTTCACCCGAAGCTTATCGGCATCGCCAGCACCTGCCTGACAGAAACAATAGGCGATGACCTCCCCATGCTTCTGCATGAGTACAGAGAAATGACAAAGGGAAATTCTGACTCGCCGATATTGGTGCCTGTCTCAACCCCTTCTTACAGCGGCACCCATATGGAAGGTTTTCATGCAGCGGTAAGAGCGGTTGCAGACGCCCTTGCAGAAGAGTCTGAAGAGCGGTCAAACAGCATCGCGATCCTTCCGGGCTTTTTGTCCCCCGAGGATATCCGTTACTTAAAAGAGATCAGCAGTCACTACAGCGTTCCTTTTACCATTCTCCCGGATATATCCGACACCCTGGATGGTCCTGCCCTGCTGGAATATGAAAAAATTCCCCATGGAGGCACCGCGATTGAGAGCATTAAAAAACTCGGAACTGCAGCAGCAGCAATAGAGTTTGGATGGACCATTGATGATAAAGACTCGGCCGGCCTGCTGCTCAAAGAAAAATGTAGTATTGATCATCACAGGCTCGGCCTGCCCATTGGCCTGAGAGAGAGCGATGGCTTTTTTAAAACCCTTAAAGACATCACCGGCCTAGAAACACCGGCAGTATATGAGAACCAGCGGGGCCGCCTTATTGACTCTCTCGCAGACGGGCATAAATATGTCTTCGGCAAACGGGCCATTGTCTACGGCGAGGAAGACCTGGTCGTCGGCCTCACCTCTTTTCTGACAGAAATAGGTGTGCGTCCTGTCCTCTGTGCTTCGGGTGGTAAATCGGGCAGGCTGGAAAATTCTATTAAAGATGTATGTAAGGGTCTGGTTTCTGAGACTCCGCTGATTCATGAGGGAATGGATTTTTACGAAATCGAAAAACTTGCAGATGAACTGAAGCCTGATATCCTCATTGGTCACAGTAAAGGATACCAGGTGGCAAGAAAACTCAATATCCCGATTGTCAGGACGGGATTTCCGATTCATGACCGGATAGGAGGACAGCGTACATTGCATATAGGTTACAAGGGCGCCCAGCAGTTGTTCGACAGTATTGCCAATGCCCTGCTCGAGAAGAAGCAGAACGATTCAAAGACCGGATACAGCTATATGTAAGAAGTCGGATGAGCATAAAGAAATCTATGCATATTTAATTAGTAGTTACATTTAAACACCAAAATAAGTCGTCATTCCCGCAGTCCTTTGAGCGGGAATCCAGGGTTTATAAAGTTACTGGATGCCCGATTACGAACTCGGGCATGACAAAAAAAAAATAGTTTATAGACTGATGCTATACAAATGTACAACTGTAAAGGACAAATAATGAATACCGAACAAGACATAAGCAGACACCCCTGTTTTAATGAAAAAGTAAAAGGCCAGTTCGGCCGCCTGCACCTGCCGGTCGCGCCGAAATGCAACATAAAGTGCAACTACTGCAACAGAAAATATGATTGCGTTAATGAGTCCCGGCCAGGGGTCACGAGCAGCATTCTCAGGCCTGATCAGGCACTGCTTTATGTTGAAAAGGTTCTGGAAAAAGAACCCCGCATATCTGTTATTGGTATAGCAGGACCGGGAGATCCCTTTGCCAATCCGGACGAGACACTGCAGACAATGCGCCTCATACGGGGGCGTTTCCCTGGACTGTTACTCTGTCTCTCAAGTAATGGATTCGCTCTGGCGAATCATGTCGACGAGATTGCCCAGATAGGGGTCTCGCATGTGACTGTTACTGTGAACGCTGTGGATCGGTCAATCAGTCAAAAGATTTACAGCTGGGTCAGGGAAGGGAATGTGATTTATAAGGGGATGCAGGCAGCAGAACTGCTTCTGGCCCGTCAGCTGGACGCTATTAAAAAGCTGAAGGCCCATGGTATTACCGTGAAAATTAATACAATTGTGATCCCCGGCATCAACGACCATCATGTTATTGAGGTTGCGAAAAAAATGCAGGAACTGGGAGTTGACCTCCTGAACTGTATGGCCCTGTTCCCAAATGCTGATACCCCCTTTGCAGATATCATCGAACCGGATAAAAAGCAGATGGATGAACTCCGTAAAAAGGCCGAAACATATATTCCCCAGATGCGCCACTGCACCCGCTGCCGTGCCGATGCAGTAGGATTATTGGGGCAGGACCGTACAGATGAGATGCGGGGCTGTCTCTCTGCCTCAGCGAAACTGGATCTCCCCTCTAAGGAAACAGAGGGAAGACAATACATTGCAGTTGCCACACTGGAAGGGGTGCTTATTAATCAGCATCTGGGCGAAGCCGAAAAAGTCCAGATATGGTCACGCAATGACAAGGGGCTGGAACTCGTTGAAGAACGGGAGACCCCCAAACGGGGATGTGGTCCGAAACGGTGGCTGCATCTTGCCAGGATACTTGGGGATTGCAGGGCCATTTTGGTAAGCGGCATAGGGAAAGTACCTGAAAAAGTCCTCAGGAAACATGGTGTGCAGCCGCACATCATGAACGGCTTTATCGAAATGGGGCTTGACGCAGCGTTTAATGAAAATGAATCAGGCCTGTCAGCCATGAAAGTCCGCAGGATATCCTGTACCAGCAAAAAAGAGTGTGCCGGCACTGGAGGAGGATGTGCTTAAACAAAAATATAAATTATCTTTATATATGTCATTCCGGCAGTCCTTAGGCCGGAATCCAGTTCGTTATCAATAACTCTGGATTCCCGCTCAACAGACCGCGGGAATGACGGAAAAAGGAAGGAGATGAGCATGAAGATAGCGATTGCAACAACCGATGGAATGACCGTCAATGAACACTTTGGGAGAGCAAAAAAGTTTTCTATTTACAAAGCTGCTCCCCCGGCATTTGACCTCATAGCAGAACGAAACATAGAACCATATTCATCCGGTCAAAAGGAGCATGCCTTTGATAAGGTCCGTTTTCATGAGGTTTCGGAGGTTTTACAAGATTGTGAAAAGATTTTTATATCAAAAATCGGCGATGAACCGGCAAAGGCACTCAAGGCCATGGGGATAGAGACTGTTGTCTATTCAGGTGCTATTAAAGACATTGCCCTTTAACGATGGGATTCATTGGATATGAAAGGAATTATTGATACAACGCTAAGAGAAGGATTGCAGACAGCAGGCGTCAACTTTTCTTATGATCAGAAACTTGCAATAGTCAGGGCGCTTTCACTGGTCGGGATAGAAGAGATAGAGATCGGAATCGCAACCCGTTTTGATGATGAGCTGAGCAGTCTGTTGCAGGAAAGCAGAACAATAGCTCCCCGCACATCCTTTTCATTATGGTGCCGCTGCAACGATGAAGATATTGAATACGCTGCAGAGCTCAGGCCTGACGTGCTGTCCCTTTCGATCCCTGTTTCAGACCTGCATATTGAAAAGAAGCTCATGAAAAGCAGGAAATGGGTATTGAAGACTGTCATCGAATCTGTTACGCATGCTGTGAAAGCAGGTTTTAAAAAAATCTCACTTGGCCTTGAAGACGCAACACGGGCAGACCGGACTTTTTTACAAAAAATAATTCATACTGCTTCGGAATATGGCGCTCACAGAATCAGGATGGCTGATACGGTCGGCATTTCAACTCCATCAGGATTGATAAACCTTCTTCAGGAGATGAATACTCACGGCCTCGAAATTGGTGTTCATACCCATAATGACTTCGGTATGGCAACGGCAAATGCCATATCTGCACTGGAAGGAGGGGCTCAATGGGCGGATGTCACTGTTCTTGGATTGGGAGAAAGGGCAGGGAATGCCCGTCTTGAGGAGATTGTTGGATTTCTTGCGCTGAAGGCTGGACGGCCCTACCGGACCAGGAAGTTAAAATCCCTTTGTGATCTGGTGAGTGAGTCTTCATCAAAACCAATCGATCAGCAGCACCCTGTTATCGGCAGTAATATATTCACCTCTGAAACCGGAATACACCTGCAGGGTCTGAGCATTGACCCTGAAACCTATGAACCCTTTAATCCGGACCGCGTTGGTGCAATAAGGCGTCTTCTCTACGGTGCAAAAATCGGGAGAAAGAGTTTATTAAACCGCATGGATCAATTAAAGGTACATGCAGCTCCTGAAACACAGGACGAGA
>CAMYJJ010000267.1 GCA_947258735.1 Thermodesulfovibrionia bacterium
TCACACTGAACCTGCCGTATATTGATACAAACATGACAAAAAAGATCCTTATAGCCGGGACATTCTCGGGCCGTGACGGTGTGGACAAAATATCAAAGGCTGATTTTACTACAATAGACTCACGTCATGTTTCACCGCCTATTCTTAAGGAATGCCCCCTGAACATGGAATGCACCGTTCACTCGGACATTGACCTGGGCACGCACCACTGGATCATAGGCAAGGTTGAGGCAGTATATCTTGATGAAGAGATGGCCAAGGGAGACACACAGTTTCTCTGGCGGAGCCTGCCGGAACTGATCAGGAAAGAAAAATAGGTCCGCGCTCATTCATTATTTACAATGCACCTGAAAGGTGCATCCGGAGCCGGATCAATGATCAATGATTGCTGTAAAATATATTGTTTTGATTATAAATAAAGGGAGGTAGAAAGAAATATGGATCTTGTTGGAAGCAAAGTATTGGTTACAGGTGGAGCAGGTCTGATCGGCTCACATATTGTTGATGATTTAGTTAGAGAGAAGGCTGATGTCATCGTTTATGACAGTTTTATTCGCGGAAAGAAAGAACATCTCGACTGGGCCTGCGCAAATGGTAATGTTGAGATAAGGGAAGAAAATATTACGGACCGGGATGCGCTTAAAGAAGCATTCAAAGGCGTTGATTATGCATTTCATGAAGCTGCCTCATGGTTGAGGATCTGCCAGGCGGAACCGAGAATTTCACTGGATGTTAATACCGTCGGTACATTTAATGTGCTGGAGGCCTGTGTGGAGGCCGGGGTAAAAAAGATCGTGGCCGCGTCTTCTTCATCAGTTTACGGAGAGAGTTCCTATCTGCCTACAGACGAGGTACACCCGTTCAACAACGACCTCTTCTACGGGGCTTCAAAAGTCGCGAACGAACAGTTCTTACGTTCCTTTTATAAAAAGTACGGGCTTGATTTTATCGCTTTTCGTTACCTGAATATTTATGGGCCAAGACAGCCTTACGAGTCAGCCTATATGGACGTCATTATGCATTTTCTCAATCGCATTGATGCTGATGAGGCGCCCCAGATCCGTGGTGACGGCAGCGCAACGGTTGACCTTGTCTTTGTGGAAGACGCAGCCCGCGCAAACATGATGGCCCTGAAGAGTGATGTCACAAACGAATTCTTTAACGTGGCCGGCGGAAAAGAGACTTCTCTCAAAGATCTTGCATATCTGCTTATAAAGCTGAACGGCAAGGAAGGAAAACTGGAGCCCGAATTTACCCCAATGGACACAGGCCTGGTCTCACGCAGATGCGGGGGCGCGACAAAAGCAAAAGAGATGCTCGGCTTTGAGACCCAGATCAGCGTGGAGGAAGGTATGAAGCGGGTAATAGACTGGCGCAGGGAACTTTCCGGTCAAAAGTCAGAGACGGCCTGAGCTGATACTATTTTATGTGTGGAATTGCCGGCATATACGACACGAGTCATAAACCCATAGAACCCTCCTGGGTCATCGAAATGAACGATGCCATGGAGCACAGGGGCCCTGACGATAAAGGGCTCGTTCTATTGTCGTCCTGCCGCGATTTAGAGCCTTGTATATATGACCGTAGGAAGCCCGGTGCTGACCGTTTCAACATTGGGCTCGGGCACCGGCGCCTATCGATCATCGACCTGTCGAATGCCGGGCACCAGCCTATGTGTAACGAAGACGGGACCGTATGGATAACTTATAACGGTGAGATATATAACTATCCGGTCCTGAGAAGTGACCTTATTGCCAAAGGACACAGATTCAGGAGCAATACGGACACCGAGGTAATAATCCATCTTTACGAAGAAATGGGCGAAGATTGCGTCCAGAAACTGAACGGGATGTTTGCCTTTGCCATCTGGGATGCAACAGGAAAACAGCTCTTCCTTGCAAGAGACCGTTTCGGGGTCAAGCCACTCTATTACACTTTAAACAATAATAAGTTCATTTTTGCGTCTGAGATAAAGTCTCTCTTTAAAGTTCCGGGAGTAACCGGTGAGATCGATCTTCAGGCCATGGCCGAACACTTCACGTTCCAGAACACCTTCGGTGAGAGGACCCTCTTTAAGGACATCAAACTTCTGCCGCAGGGCCATACCATGCTGCTGAAGGAGGACGCCGGCACCTCTGAACGGAGCTATTGGGACATTGAATACCATGAAGATTACGGTCATACGGAAGAGTACTACATTAAAGGCCTGAAGGAACGTTTTGAGACCAGTGTAAAGTCACAACTAGTCAGCGATGTCCCTTTGGGCACTTATTTGAGCGGGGGGATGGACACTGGTTCGATATCCGCGGTTACATCAAGACATATTGAAAATCTGCATACCTTCACCTGCGGTTTTGATACATCCGGCGTATCCGAAGAAGAACTCTTTTTTGACGAAACAAAAGAGTCGGAAGAACTCTCCAGGCTCCTCAATACGATCCACCATCAGATAATCCTCAAACCCGGGGACATGGAGAAGGTGCTTCCAAAGGTAGTATGGCACCTTGATGAGCCGCGGGTGGGCATCAGCTATCAGAATTACTATGTAACGGGCCTGATCAGTAAATTCGTGACAGTTGTCCTCTCTGGTGTTGGAGGAGACGAGTTTTATGCTGGATATCCATGGCGCTATGAACCGATACTCGACATACATGACCCCGATCTCTTTGACAGTACTTATTATGATCTCTGGGTAAGGTTCCTGAACGATGAAGAGAAGAAGAAGCTCTTCTCCGACAGGGTCAATGCTCAACTTAAAGGGTTTTCCACATATGACAGCTTTAAGGCGGTCACAAAGAACACCAGGGCAAAACATCCATTAAACCGGGCAATGTATTTTGATGCCAAGACATTCCTGAACGGTCTCTTTATAGTGGAAGACAAGCTCAGCATGGCCCATTCGATAGAGTCAAGGGTGCCCTTCCTGGACAACGAATTCATTGATTTCACACTGCGCATTCCGCCGGAGCTGAAATTTAAGGACGGGAACATAAAACACATACTGAAAAAGGCAATGGATGGGTTGCTTCCCCAAGAGACCCTTTATCGAAGAAAACAGGGATTCACCCCCCCGGACAAATCCTGGTACAAGGGGGAGACATTAGATTATATAAAAGGCCTTATACTCTCCAGAAAAGCCCTGGAACGGGATTATTTCAAGGAAGAATATCTGAATAAAATTCTGGATGATCATCTGTCCGGAAGGGAAAACAACCGCTTTCTAATATGGTCTCTTATGTCTTTCGAATTGATGAACAGGATATTCATTGACAAGGATAAAGCCATTGGATAGTCACCTATGTCAAGCACAACAAAAGACAAGAAAATAGTTATAACCGGCATTGTATTAATAATTACTTCAATACTCATAACCTGCCTGGCACTGGAACTAACACTAAGGATTGCGGGATATAATCCGCTGATGAAAACACTGGAGGGAAACGTTAATTTGCTGCGCACATCTCCTGTGCAGGAGAGAGGGTATGAAGCTTTTCCCAATAACGAATTCTACCTGCGGGACACCCACATAAGTATTAATTCCTATGGCTTCAGAGACAGAGAGTATGAAGTCAGAAAGAAGAACGGCACATACAGGATTGTTGTGCTTGGAGATTCAATAACGTTTGGCATAGCGATTCCGTTTGAGTCCCTCTATTCTGAACAGCTGGAAGGTCTGTTCCAGAAGAACAAACAAAAAGTAGAGGTCATAAACACTGGACTGTTAGGGTATGACACATTAGCGGAAGTGAGCACCCTTGAACATGCAGGAATTCTTTTTGAGCCCGACCTGGTTATTGTTGGTTATTGTATTAATGATCTTAATATTTCTTCGGATCTGGCCAGGGTCATGGAGGTCGATAAATACAGATCCTGGATCTACAAATCGAGAATGATTCAGTTTATCAGCTCAAAAGCACAAATCATCGAAACGAGATTCAGGATGAGTAAAATGAACAAGGAAGCTGAATTTAAGAAACAGAATAAAGAGTATATTTCGCCTATTGGTGGTGATGAACCAGCACTGAACAGTATTATAATGCAAATAAAGGCAAAAGAAAGCGACAGCTGGTGGAGTAAGGCATATTCGTCAAAGGCACATTTAGGTAAACTGAGATATTCATTTGAAAAATTAAAAACCATGCAGGACCAATTCGGATTTGAGGTACTTATCATGTTTTTCAGCTCTTTTCATGACCATGAAGAGGCTGAAGAGATGAACCGGCTTGTTTATAATATTGTTGAGCATGAATCATCCAGAATGGGCTTTGATATAAACAATAGCTACAGTGCTTTTAAATCAGTGGGCTTGAAAAAATTAATAAATA
>CAMYJJ010000268.1 GCA_947258735.1 Thermodesulfovibrionia bacterium
TTAATTTTCATGGGTGTTCCTCCTTTTTTTGTTTGTTATTGGTCGTAACAAATTATTTTATAGGAGGTACGCCCTTTTTTTGTCGTTTTACAATTTCACACAATCGAGTTTACACTATCGACTAAATGGGTGATACTAACTCTTACCTTACCTCTATACTGCTGCTTTTTTATGTCCAGGCTCACTCTTTTTCAAACTGATTCAGCTTTTCAGATGCAATCTGGTAAGCCTGTTTAAGATAAGACGTTAACTCGTCTCGTGACATGGTGTTAGTGAAGTGGTTATTAAAGGACTTATAACCAATCTCCTTCCAGTCCAGTCTCTTTTTCTGTTCTTTGCTTAGTTCATTATAGAGCTCGGTACCGGGCAATGGAATATAGCAGTTTACATCAAATATGTCTGTTTGAATTTCTTGCATTAACTTAAGAGTACTTTCAATGTCTTCCCTTGTCTCCCCGGGCAGACCGATCATCACAGCGGTAACTGAATTTAGACCACTGTCAGAAACCATCTGGCTGATTTTAATGATCTGCTCAATAGTTGTTCCTTTATCAATAGCTTCCAGAATTCTTTTGCTGCCGGATTCAAGGCCAAAGTACAGACCTGCACAGTTTGATTCTTTTAAAAGTGGTAATATTTCTTCCTTTATATTGTTATATCTTGCGGTACATCTCCAATTTATATTGATTTGTTCATTAATGAGGGTATTGCAGAAATCTTTCAGATAATTCATGTCATAAGTGAATGTACCATCTGTGAAATCAACGAACTGAACATTGAAATTCTCTTTCAAATATTTAAGTTCTTCAATTACCTTACTGACGCTGCGACGGCGGACTTTTTTTCTCCACATAGTTCGGTCCGAACAGAATGAACAAGTATATGGACAACCTCTGGCAGTTGATACATAGTGGTTTTTGTATCTTTCATAATCACAATCAATCACCAGACCTCGATCAGGGACTGGAAGTGAGTTCAGGTCCGCAATGTAACCTGCAGCAGGAGTTTTTTTGATAGTATTATTCTCTCTGTACATGATGCCCGAAGCTGAATTGAAATTTCCTTCAGCGGACAATAACCGTTTCACAATCTCCAGAAGAGGCACTTCTCCTTCTCCCTTAACTACAAAATCAATATTATGGTTTTCGATCATCTCCTCCGGGCAAAACGTGGGATGATGCCCTCCCACTATGACTTTAATATTTTTGTCCACATCCTTTGCAAGATGGGCGATCTTGTCCGCGAGGTCCTTAAATGGCGTAAGGCATGTAATGCCGATAACCTTTGGATGATATTGTTTTATTTTTCTTTTTAATTCAATCCATATTTCATGGTGATCATTCTCCAGTGCCTTTTTGTAATTTTCCTGTCCCTTTGCATATTCAGACACATCAAATGTCCAGTCTTCTGACGGCGGCAGATCGATCAACAGGTTAGCATCCAGCACTTTGGCATCTATTCCATTTGACACGAGGTACGTAGCGAGCGAAACGAGGTTGATGGAATAGCCATGCTCAGAGGCCAGTCCTTTCAGGGCACTATATGGAGGATTAATCAATAGAATGTCCATTTTGGGTAATCTAACATAGTTGTAATGAAGAATAAAGTAGAAACAGGGTAATTAACAATATCAGGAAGTTACATTAGATACTTTCTGCAGAGATTCCCTCAACATTTGCTGAAGTGTTGAGTTACCTTTTGAGGTCTTGAAATATTTCTCACGTCTTAAAGCATCTTGATTAAAAAGGTGAGCTGCATAATAAAGGAGTTTCAATGGTTTGCCGTATAATTAAATCATATTAATATTCTCAAAATAAATGCGCAATTGCTTTTTAAGATACCGTTTTCCTGAGCCACTCTTTAAAAACACTTCTCGATTAATGGCATCAGCTTTTTCAATGTAGGCTTCATAATAAATAAGATTGAGAGGACGGCGACGTCTTGTTGACTGGACATAACCTCTATTATGTTCGGCTATTCTACGACTAATATCGTTTGTGTAGCCTGTGTAAAGTAGATTGTCTTTTATACTGCGAAGGATATAAACGTAATACATATGTCCCCTAAACATAAGATCCATAATAACCTAAGAATTATGTAGAGATTGTACGTGTAATCTGGTCAAAAAGCAAAGCCTCATAGCAGGCACTATGAGGCAATTTATTTGAGTCCCAACTGGAAACCACTACTGACACGTAAAACTCGCTTTGCTCGTCACGTGTCAGCCCGTGATCCCGAAGGGATTTTACGGGCTGGCTCCCGGGGAGGGATTCGAACCCCCGACAAGATGGTTAACAGCCATCCGCTCTGCCAGCTGAGCTACCCGGGAACTTAATTATTATATATAACTTATTAAAAAACTGGGACCCACCTTTTAGACTATGTCACATTTGTAATTCCTGCATACTGTCATTCTGAATTCATTTCAGAATCTCGTCTTTTAATCATGTTGCAAATTGTGAGATCCTGAAACAAGTTCAGGATGACAATTGTGACACAGTCTTTTTGCGGGAATGACAGAAAAATTATTCTGCTTTTTCGGCCTCTCCTGCAGCAGACTCTTTCAGGAGTCTGTCCCATTGAGCATCAACATACTCCTGTGCCTGTATCAGCATAGTTTCATTCTCAGGAGCGAACATGTGTTTGAACCTGCCCTGGGGCTTCAGAAAGTCAACAAGAGGTTTCTTTTCTTTCGGCTTTACCGTAATTTTAGTTACGCCGTTTTCGATTTCATACAGCGGCCAGTAACATGTATCAACCGCCAGTTTTGTCAGGGTAATTGCATCATTAGTCCTGCTTCGCCATCCACGGTTGCAGGGTGCGATTATGTTCATGAACTTGGGGCCTTTGATCTCAAAGGCCTTCTGAACTTTTTTCATCAGGTCCATATAGTTTGCCGGAGATGCCTGTGCTACATAGGGAATGCCATGGGCAGCCATGATCCTTGTAAGGTCTTTCCTGTGCTGCATCTTTCCGGGGATCACATCACCGGCAGGGCATGTTGTTGTATTGGCCCCAAACGGAGTTGCACTTGAACGCTGGATACCGGTATTCATATATGCGCCGTTGTCATAACAGACATACATCATGTCATGTCCGCGCTCCATTGCACCCGAAAGGGCCTGAAAACCGATATCGTATGTTCCGCCGTCACCGCCGAATGCTACGAATTTAACATTCTTATCCTCAATCTTGCCCTGTTTAACAAGAGACCTGTACATTGCCTCGATCCCGGATGCTGTAGCAGCGGAGTTTTCAAATGCGCTGTGCATCCATGGGATCTTCCATGCAGTGAATTGCTGGATACAGGAGGAAACTTCAAGACATCCTGTTGCGTTGGATGCAATAATGGGATAGTCGGTCGCCATGAGCACCTGTTTGACAACGATAGGGGCCCCACAGCCCGAGCACATCCTGTGGCCGTATGAGAACCTGTCCTCTCCCAGTGCGAGTTTTTTTAAGCTAAGTGGTTTTGCTGTTGTAGTCATTTTTTATCTCCTAAAAATTCAGTAGCTGGTAGTCGGTAGCTGGTAGTTAAGGATTTAAAAGCTGTTCCCTGACTCCTGACTACTAACTCCTGACTACTATTTTCTATT
This sequence comes from Thermodesulfovibrionia bacterium, assembly GCA_947258735.1. The sequence continues at coordinate 3,597 of CAMYJJ010000268.1, forward strand.
CTCTCACTCCGATATACTCTTTAACGGTTTCGACTTTTCCGGTTTTTGCGATTTCTATAAGCTCATCAATAACCTGCTCTGCCTGGTCCGGTAAGTAGTCTCTTCCGCCAAGGCCGAAGATCTTGCCGGTTACTGCAGGCTTTGTGCTCATCTGCATCACTGCTCCTGCAATCTCAGAATATAATGGCCCGAGGCCGCCGAAAGAATCAGCACGGTCAAGAACCGCGATTGCTTTAACATGCTCCAGCGACTGAGCGATTTCAGCATAAGGGAAGGGCCTGAACATTCTCGGTTTAAGAAGTCCGATTTTAACGCCTTTGTCCCTGTACTGGTCAATGATGTCTTTTGTTGTTCCTGCTGCTGAACTCATGACAACAATCGCTATTTCAGCGTCTTCCAGTCTGTATTCTTCAAAAAGGCCGTACTTCCTGCCTGTCATTTTTTCAAAATCCGCGGCAACGTCAAGGACAACACCCGGGACCTTTGTCATAACTTCATGCTGTGCCCGTTTGTACTCATGGTAGAGATCAGTGAGAATCAGGGGACCATAGCTCTTCGGGTTGTCCAGATCGAGCAATGGATTCACGGCCTGAAACGTGCCTACAAAGTTCTTTACATCTGCGTCATCAATATATTCGACCCGCTCGATTGAATGACTGACGATAAAACCGTCCATGCACGGCATTGCAGGGAGCCTGATGTCCAGATG
>CAMYJJ010000269.1 GCA_947258735.1 Thermodesulfovibrionia bacterium
ATCAGTAAGTGCTACCAGTCCGGGAAGGGCTTTGCCTTCGAGAAGCTCAAGTGCAGCTCCCCCGCCGGTAGAAATAAAGGATATGCTTTCGGACACTCCTGCCCTGCTCACGGCAAGGTCTGTATCCCCGCCTCCGACAATCGTGAGCGCGTAAGCATCAGCAACTGAATGTGCCACTGAAAACGTCCCGCGCGAAAAGGCGTCCACTTCAAATACCCCCATGGGGCCGTTCCAGAGAATGGTTTTTGCACTCTCAAGCGCTTCAGAAAACAGCTTTACAGACGCCGGCCCTATATCAACGGCCTTCCATCCGTTCGGTATCTCCTGGGAGGTGACAAGCTTAGTTTCAGATCCGGCCTCTATGCTCTGTGCAATAACGCAGTCAACAGGGAGATAGAACTTAATACCCTTTGCTATGACCCCTTTCCGTATATCATTGGCAAGGTCAAGCATGTCCTGCTCTACCAGGGAATCACCGACATTAAAACCAATGGCCTTCAGGAATGTATATGCCATGCCGCCGCCTACAATGACTTTGTCTACTTTATCTTCAAGATTTCTGATCACATCAATCTTGCCTGATACTTTTGCCCCGCCCAGTATGGCAACAAAGGGACGCACAGGATGATTAATCACACCCTGAAGGTATTCAATTTCCTTCTGGAGCAGGAAGCCCGCGGCAGACGGCAGAAACTTTGTAATGCCGACGACCGACGCATGGCTGCGGTGTGCAGCACCAAAGGCATCATTGATATAGAAGTCAGCCAGACCTGCAAGCGCCTTGCTGAAACCCTCATCATTGGTTTCTTCCTCAATATTGAATCTCAGATTTTCAAGCAGCACGATATCTCCATCTGCCATCCTGGCAACAGCCGCTTCGGTATTGGGGCCGATACACTCAGGGAGAAAGGCAACATCTTTCTTGATGAGACGCTGCAGTCTGCGTGCAACTGAAGAAAGGCTGTATCGCTGGTCTGCTTTGCCCTTGGGCCGGCCCAGGTGGGACGCAAGAATTATCCGGGCACCCTCATCAATGGCATAGTTAATCGTTGCCATGGCAGAACGTATTCTTCTGTCATCGGTGATGTTATGGTTTTCATCAAGAGGGACATTAAAGTCAACACGGATAAAAAGCCTTTTTCCCTTTATATCCAGGTCTTTTATCGAGAGCTTGTTTAATACCCCCTTTATCGGGGCAGACAGTTCTTTGCTCATTGCCGTATATTACCTTTTGCTGTCGATATATAACATGAGGTCTTTCAGCCGCGTGCTGTATCCCCACTCATTATCATACCAGGAAAGGATTTTTACCATGTTACCATCCAGCACCTTTGTTATCGGTGCATCAAATATGGAGGAATGGGGGTTTCCGTTCAGGTCTATTGATACAAGGGGTCCCTCGGAATACTGAAGTATCCCTTTGAGCGGTCCATCAGCGGCTTCTTTAATGGCTGCATTAATTGATTCTGCCGTAACTTCTTTTTCAACGGTGGCGACAAGATCAACGACCGATACATTGGGAGTCGGGACCCTGATTGCCATACCGTCAAGCTTTCCCTTAATATGAGGAAGCACAAGTCCCACTGCCTTGGCAGCACCCGTTGTGGTAGGAATCATGGAAAGGGCAGCAGCCCGCGCCCTTCTTAAGTCCTTATGGGGAAGGTCAAGAATACGCTGATCATTTGTATATGAATGAATGGTCGTCATGAGACCGCTTTTAATAGTAAACTTCTGATCAATGACCTTTGCGACAGGGGCGAGGCAGTTTGTTGTGCACGATGCATTTGATATGATTTTGTGTTTTGAAATGTCAAGGGTTTCTTCATTTACCCCCATACAGACAGTTGCATCCGGTTCTTTTGCAGGAGCAGATATAATGACCCACTTGGCCCCGGCGCTCAAATGCTTTGAAGCGCCCTCTTTACTCACAAAGAAACCGGTTGATTCCAGGGTGATGTCTACATTCAGGTCTTTCCAGGAGAGCTGTGCAGGATCAGTAATTGACGTTACCTGTATCTCTTTTCCATTGACGACGAGATTATTGCCCTTTACTTCTACATCAGCATCCATAATTCCATGAACAGAGTCATACTTTAAAAGATGGGCCAGCGTTGGTGCATCTGTCAGGTCATTAATACCAACGATATCTATTGAGTTTTCTCCCTGGCACGTTCTGAGAAAATTTCTACCTATTCTTCCAAATCCGTTAATTCCGACACGTAGGGCCATGATAATCTCCTTTTTCCTGAATGTTTATTAATCGTATACATACATATTAAATAGAAAACCTGTGTATACTCTCACTATATAGCTGATATCGTCTCACCAGTCAATAGAAAGTACTGGCCTTTTTACATGGTATAGCATAGTTACACTTCCATTACTTCTTCTTCCTTGTGGGCCACGGTTTCATCAACCTTTTTAATATATGCATCAGTGAGTTTCTGGATTTCCTCTACTGCGCGTTTGGTCTCGTCTTCACTCAGGTGCTCATCCTTCTCAATCTTTTTCATCTCATCATTACCCTCACGCCGAATATTCCTCAATGATATCTTGGCCTCTTCACCGCGTTTATGGACGACTTTTACGATATCTTTCCTGCGTTCCTCAGTCAGCGTGGGAATGGCAACTCTGATAAGCTTTCCATCATTGGAAGGATTAAGGCCGAGGTCGGATTTCTGTATGGCCTTTTCTATATCACTAATGGTTTTGGGATCAAAGGGCTGAATCGTTATCAGTCTGCTCTCAGGCACGCTGAGAGTTGCAACATGGTTTATCGGAGAGGGTGTTCCGAAATAATCGACCATAATTCCATCAAAAATAGAAAGTGACGCACGTCCTGTCCTTTGGCCGGCCAGGTCCTTTTTTAAGGACTCCAGCGCCTTTTCCATTTTATCAGTTATTCTCTTTTTTGCTTCTTTTTGCATAATCAGGTTACCCCCTCACCAACGTGCCGATTTTTTTGCCCTCGAGCACTTTCTTTATGTTGCCTTTTTTCATGAGACTGAAAACCGTAATAGGCAGATTGTTATCCATACATAATGATATAGCGGTAGAATCCATTACTTTAAGTCCTTTTTTCAGGACGTCAATGTAAGATATTTCCGTATATTTTTTTGCCCTGGGATTTTTCATGGGATCACTGCTGTATACCCCGTCAACATTGGTGGCTTTTATTATTATGTCAGCCCCTATCTCAACAGCCCGTAAGGCCGCTGCTGTATCAGTGGTAAAGTATGGGTTGCCTGTTCCTGCTGCAAAAATCACAAACCTGCCCTTTTCAAGATGGCGCACCGCCCTCCTCCTGATGTATGGTTCTGCAAGTTCCTGCATTTCAATAGCTGACTGTACACGCGTGGGCATCCCGTTTGTTTCCAGAGCATTCTGAACAGCAAGGGCATTTAACACGGTGGCGAGCATGCCCATATAATCAGCAGACGTTCTTTCCATACCCTCGGCACTGGCCTCCAGTCCTCGAAATATGTTTCCTCCGCCAATCACTATTGCAATTTCAACCTTCAGCCTGGAAACCTTCTTCAGTTCATCAGCGATAAACTGTAGTACCTTCTGATCAATGCCAAAGTTCTTATCTCCCATAAGGGCTTCCCCACTGAGCTTCAGGAGGACTCTTTTAAATGTGGACTTTTGGCTTTTCATAGTAACAGATGAATACAGTTTCAAGCTCCAAGCTGGAAACGTACAAAACGCTTTATGACAATATTTTCACCAAGTTTTGCTATTTTCTCAACGATGAGGTCATTGATCTTTGATTTTTGATCAGGGTCTTTTACAAAGACCTGGTCAACAAGACAGACCTCGGAAAAAAACTTCTCCACTTTGCCCTCAACAATTTTTTCAACGACCTGGGGCGGTTTATTCTCGACCTGGGAAGCAAATATCTCTTTTTCCTTGGCTAAGACTTCAGAAGGAATTTCTTCTCTTGAAACGTAGGTCGGGTTTGTTGCCGCGATGTGCATGGCAATGTCCTTGACAAGATCCTGGAAATCATCTGTCTTTGCTACAAAATCGGTCTCACAATTGACCTCAACAAGAACGCCGATTTTACCGCCCATATGTATGTATGATCCTATATACCCGTCAGATGCCTCTCGGGATGCCTTGCCCTGGGCCTTGGCAAGCCCTTTTTTCCTTAAGACGTCCAGGGCCTTTTCAGCGTCTCCATTCGACTCTGTCAGCGCCTTTTTACAGTCCATCATCCCGGCACCCGTCTGGTCCCTTAGCTCTTTTACTGTACTGGCTGAAATACTCATTG
>CAMYJJ010000270.1 GCA_947258735.1 Thermodesulfovibrionia bacterium
TACCTCTACTGCATTTCCTGAAATATCTTTTGCATCAATGCTGTACGTGTACGTGCCGGCAGGAAGCTGATTTCCGCTTCCGTCTTTGCCGTTCCAGTTAAATGAGTTCATGCCGGCCATTTTCTGGCCCTCCTCGCCAGCCCAGACAACGGCCCCGCTGCTATCATGAACAGATACCATGACAGATGAGGAATCGCCTTGCAGCGTGTATCCTACTTTTGCATTGTCCTGCATATAAAAGGAGTTGCCTTCGGTCTCCACGGTCCTGTCAATAAGATTGGCAACCGTAGCGTTCTGCATCGATTGCTGATATGCAAGTACCCCGTCCAGTGATTGCTTGATATTGGTGAGCTCCTCAAGTGATGAAAACTCTGTTAACTGGGACGTGAACTCTGAACTGTCCATGGGATTGAGCGGGTCCTGGTGGCTCAACTGCTTGATCAGCAGGTGCATAAAATCATCCTTGCCAAGGACGTTTTCACCCGTGGCCTCCTTAATTGCACTTATACCCCCTATTGCTGATATGTCCATGACTCCTCCTTTATAGTCTTATGATTCTCTGTAATTGGTCTGAAATGAATATTATGCAAACACATTTACCAGTCCTCTGGCAGATTGGACTGCTGCCGGAACATGTTCATACTGCCTGCTTATCCCGCTGTCCATTAAAAACTGCTTTTCAGGATTATCTTTATGGTCCTTGAGCGCAACTGAAAAACCACCTACACTGACACCGTCTTTATTAAGGCTTTCAACAATATTCTGGACATTGCTTTCCAGGAACTCCCTGACCGCCTTATCCGATGCATTTACGTGTATGTTCAGCATACCCCTGTCCATGCTGACATTGATTTTCAGTTTTCCAAACTCCTCATGATTGATCGTTACCCCCAGTCTGTTCCTGCCTTTTGCCACATACACCACATGGTTTAACAACTCGCTGAATCCCGCAGTTCTTGCGGCATGTCCATGGGTAAGCCCCGCCCCTGCCTTGCCGGCTGCCATTGACACTGCCTGGTTCTGCGCTGTTTCAGCGCTGTGTACTGCTGTATGTGACTGGAACGCTTCAAGGGAATGAAGGGCTTCTTTACCCTCCCCTTTGAACACGTGCTGTGTCCCGTTATGAATGGCCGAGGGGTGCGTACCGCCTGATACCATTCTGTCCTGGAGCGTTTTAACATCATTTAACTCCTCCAGTACCTCAGGATCAACAGCATTGATATGTGATTGAACTGTTTTGTTGTCAGTCTGCTCTGTAACCGTCTTCTTTACATACCTGTCAGGGAGGTCCCCTTTTGCTGAGAGCCTGATCTTTTTGTTCAGATTCCCGTCAGGTTCAATATCTTCTGATAATTCTTCAAGGTCACTGCTTCCAAAACCTGCATGTTTGCCCGGAGTTTTGTTTTCTGCTCCGGACTCTTCAGACAGGCCGTCTTCATCAGTAAGCTCCCCTTCGGGTATTTCATCCATTGCCTGCTCTATGACCGCATCTTTGTTCTCATTATTAATATGCACCCTGTCAGGTGATGTGCTGCCCTGTTGCCTGGCAGAAGCAGCTCCACTGCCGGTATTCATATCAATAATCTGAGTATTGTCTTTGACAGGCGTTTCTCCCGTGTTGAGAGAATAATTCATATTGCCTGTTTCGGTTACAGTTGCTCCTTCAGCATTGCTCACTTTTCCGTCAGCCTGTTCACTCCCCTGGTCCGGAATACTCATTTCGGCTGTCCGTGCCTGCTCAAATGAAGCGGCCACCGGTTCTGCTGCAGGTATTCCTTCATCTGCTGCTTCGTGATCTGCAATATCAGTGTCTTCTGCTGCATCTCCCTGTATATCATTGTCTGCGACATCAGTCTGTTTTCCCTCTGCATCCTGGCCCTGTTCACCCGTTCCGCCTGACACTGTGTCTTCTGTACCTGTATCATCAGTATTTCTCTCTTCCTGGGACACCTGCTGGATTGATGTATCATTTTCTATTTCCTGTTTGCCTTCAGTCTGATCTGACTTTAGCCCGTTATCGTTCTTTTCTGACTCAGAATGTGAGACAGGTTTCTCATCTGGCAAAGAAGATGAGCTCTCTTCATTATTAATAAGCCTCGCAAAGCTGGAGCCTTCAGCACTATCAGTATTCTGCATTGCAGAACCCGGTTTGTTTGTCATGACGGGATCCGGATTGATGCCCCGTGATGATGCAGGTATCATATTCATGACCCTGAATAGAGCAAGTGGTGTGCCAGAATTTCCATGAGTGTATTTTTTTATAAAATATGAAGACCATTATCCGCCAGTCCGGTTTTTCTAATTTACATTATTGTTATTTTAAGAGATGTTACTTTGTCTTATTAAATGTTATTAATTAAGTTCAATGATTAATCTGATGAGCAATAAAGACCTGTATTCAGATACGTAAAAGGAAATATATTCAGAAATTATTTCTCTGATGGGAAACTTTTTTCCGGCAGCCTGTGTAATTCAGATCATGTCTGCCGGCAGGTTTATTTCAGTATCCCTTCTATCGTCATTCCGGCTTGACCAGAATCTGTTTCTGCTGACCGCTGATAGCTGACAGCTTCTTTATTATCAGTAGCCAATAGCTTTTCATGGGGTTATACTATGATGAAAAACAGGAAACACAGCAGATGCTCAGATTTCAGAATCATCCTGACAACATATTCATGGCAATCCTTACAGGAAGTATGGAGATAATGATCGACCAGATCAGGGAGTCACTGGCCGTCCACCGGAAAAATGATGCTGGAGCCGCTCCTCTTGAATTTCTGATGCCTAACGCGGCAGGAGTATTTGTGCCGGAGACCGCCCTGACGACATTAAAGAAAATGCTGCGGTACCATGCCGGGCCCGGATTATATTACCTGAATGATTACCACTATCTTCTGCTGTATGACACACTGGATTTTTTCTGTACTATTCATAACGACATGGTCCGCATTGCTTCGAATGTGCGTGAAAAGAACAAAGCATCCCGGATAGCAGGAGTACATGTAGAGAAGATCAATTTTGATAATCTGATCGCCATGTACTTTTATGATACCGATTTTTTGTTAGATGCTAATACCATGATCAATCTCGGACTTGATAAAAGAAAGGTGCTGGGTGTCCATGAAGAGACCTTTGGTATATCTCAGGGGCTGGCCCCTCATCCTGAAGAACTGAGATTCAGACTGGTGAAAGAAGAAATACCTGAATTAAGAGTTACATCACAATTTTGGGGATTTAATTCCAAGGTCTATCCTGACCTGAGTGCTGTAGAATGAATTACCCCGACGCAAACAGGTTGTCCGATAATTGTCATCCTGAACTTGTTTCAGGATCTGCACCATATACAAGCAATTGAAAGTATGAGATTCTGAAATAAATTCAGAATGACATAGAAGCCGTTTGCTGAATTGTCGGACAGCTTGCAAGCTAAGGGGAATCAACTGTTGTCATTCCCGAAATCTGTTAGTCGGGAATCCAGAAACCAAATTAAAATTTAACATTAAACAAAATAATAAGTTTCTTGTCTATACGACGCGCTCTTAGAACCCCACTTTGGAAAAACGGGGACAGAGGGGATTGTTCAATAACCCCTAATACATCATTTTTTTTCCTCATCTTTTTCAACGTCATTAAGAAGATCATCAAGCGGACTTTCAGGTGCTCCTGATAATTCTCTTATAACATGAAGATATATCATCGTTGTTTCTATATTCTTATGTCCCAACAGTTCCTGTATGACCCGGATATTCACACCCTTCATTAATAAGTGTGTAGCAAATGAATGTCGAAGCGTATGCACTGAGGCATGCTTGGGTATTTCCGACTTTTTCAGTGCCCGCGCCATGGCATCCTGTATGGCCTTTTCACTTTTATGATGTCTTCTAATCTTTCCGCTACGGGGGTCTACAGAGAGACGGGATGAAGGAAACACGTATTGCCAGTGCCATTGTTTTGCGGCATTGGGATACTTGCGGGCAAGTGCATTAGGCATATGTACTTCACCATGTCCGGCAAGAAGGTCTTCTTTGTGTAGTGATTGTACTTTTTCAAGATGTTTCTTCAATTGATTTTTGACAGACTCAGGAAAAATCGTGGACCTGTCTTTGTCACCCTTTGCATTTCTCACTATGATAAGATCTGATCCATAGTTGTAGCGTCCAACAAAGAGTGTCCACTCTTTGACTCCGAAATAGGTTGACATGTTTCTCCTGAAAGAGCCGGCAGAGTCCGGCAAAAGGAGGAACGTGATGGCATTTTGGA
>CAMYJJ010000271.1 GCA_947258735.1 Thermodesulfovibrionia bacterium
CCCAGCCATTCATCTGATGACATGCAGTGCATAAAGCTGAATATGAGTTTGACATAACAAGGAAATTGCCATGCTCATCATAGTGGGGATCATGACACGATGTACACTGCATCTGTGCATTACTGTCAAGGACTATCTGAGCAGGCAGGGCAGACGGCTGGGCAAGTTCTCCATTATTGGTGGCAAGAGTGCTGTTATATACAAAAGAAACAGGGTGGTCATCAGTAAGATCAGTTCCCAGTCTTGATGCATTCGGTATGTAACGGATTCCTCCGGCAAATGGTATTTCAGGCGGATAGAGCAATGCTCCCAGAGCAACCGTACCATCATGACAGCTCAGACACATCTTGGATGCCCCGGTAGGCTGTCCAATGGACGAATAGAGTGTTGTACTGTCATAGGGTATATGGCCGATGGTATCCTGCCGGTTCCATAAATAAGGAGAATCTTCTCTTGCTTTATGCGGGGTATGGCAGAAAATGCAGATACGGTCTTCCGTAGAAGATTTTATGGCCCCCGGACCTGATATTGAGAGGTTGTGTTTGTTATAAATTATTCCGGCTGATGGAGATGGAGGCGGCAGTGTCTGTGCAGTGGCAAAATGGGCCTGCAACACCGGTATCATCAGATACACAGATATCAGAGCAATTATTATGAGCAACCATTTTTTCAATGTAACACCTCGTCCATACTGTTATATGACTGCCATACCATTCATTATGGCATGAGCATTGTGCCCTCCTTTAAATACTGAAAAATCTGGACCCTCTTATTATGAGAATCAGACACATAAATTCTGTCCCTGCTGTCAATATGAATACCGGTGGGCAGCCAGAATTCTCCATATGCTGCACCTGTACTGCCAAATGACATCAACAACCTGCCCTTTGCATTGAATATCTGTACATTATCAAATAAAGCATCTACGACATAAATATTTCCGTCGCTGTCAACAGCTACACCCCGGGGCCTCGAAAAATATCCCGGACCATCTCCTGCTTCTCCGAATGCATGGACAAATGTTCCTTCAGGAGTAAATATCTGTACCCTGAAATTAAGTGTATCTGATATAAAAATCCTTCCATCCCCTGTTACAAAAATATTAGTGGGATAATGAAATGTCCCTTCTATATTACCGGAACTTCCTATATCTCCCTTGAATTTCAGGTCCTCCAGATTATATTTTAATACTTGTGAACCAACGGTATCAATGACAAGAAGTTCACCTGTTACATTATTTACGGCCAGGCCTGTAGGCCGTTCCAGCACGCCTTTTCCTATCTCCTGAAGAAACTCCTTCCCCCCGTTGCTGAAGACCTTCACCACCCCGTATTTTGAATCAGACACAAAGATCCTGCCCTCTTTATCCAGTGCGATATCAATAGGGGAGAGAAACGATGTGGCCCCGTCCGGAAACGTATAATATGCATTGTTATTAACATCAAAAACATGCACGCATCGACATGAGGTATCAACGACATAAAGCCTGTTCCCGTCATCAGTTATCACTCCGTAGGGGTTCGTTATTTCTGTGCTCTGCTCTCCTTTAAGAAACCTGAAGAATGACATTAAACCTGTTTTTCTGATGTTGTAATCCTTTGCCTTCGTTATGGAGTTAACGAAACGGATTCTTGGAATATCAGGTGGTTGCGGCCAGATAATGTCGGGTAATTCCTGTCTGTCTTCTACAATCTCCTTAAAACAGCCCTGTAATAAAAGAACAGTGAACAATATACATAATGTCAGCAACATATATCTTTTGTGCTGTTTCATATAGAATTCCTTACCTGCAACATCAATACAGGTTTCTTCTGATCTCCAGTAATATGTAATGATTTCTGACGGTATAGTCGATAACTGAATTCTTTTCATTGTTAAACATATATGTCAGGTCAATGTCATATATATTATACATCCAGTTTAACATGGCGGAGATTCCGAATTCATTCAGGTCTTCAGAGTCACTCCTGACATTCCTTATAAATGCGTCCGCTTTTAATAAGCCATTATCCATTACCAGTTTTTCGGTATGGGCACGTATATTACTTACCCGAACTGTTTCACCGGTTACTGGAAACTCCGTCATGGCATAGCTTGCCAGTATATTAACCAACCACTCACGGTCTGTTCTCAGGTTAACAAATTCCGTAACCCGCAGACGTCTCGATGACAAACCGGTGACAGATGATATGTCCTCAAACTCAATGGTCGTATCAGTTCCCTTCCATTCCAGACCGGCACCTGTCCTATGAATGGTGTCTTTACTGAGATCATCCGGTCTGGTGCCCCGCAGAAATTTCTGTGTGGATGTTGAGAAACGGTAAAATACATCCAGTACAGACCAGAGTTTTAGTTGAATACCATAGGACTGGTCCCTGATAGAATAATCAAACGGAAACTTGTTTCTGAACCGGTAATCTATGAGCACATCAACACCATCCGGGCCTGAGCAGTCAGGAAGTACGGGCCTGCATCGTATGCCGGTAAAAGCACCATTACTGACCAGATCATAGTGAAATCCATTTACGAGCCGTATACCTCCTTTGTCAAATACGAAAATCGAGTTATCGTCTACATTTGCATTTGAAATAAATGTGAAACTTAAATCATTAATGGTGTACGCCTCATCACTGATGCTTACAAAGTCTTCCGATTCCAGCACTTTTACATTGCTGTATGACTGGCCTATGTCAATACCAAGTGTTCCCCAGGGGATCCTTCTGCGGTAATCCCAGAAAATACCGGCATCATATTGCTGTTCCCTGTTGCCCCCTGTTTTATTATCATCAAATCCGGCCTGTATACCCGTTGACAGATTTTCGTACAGCCTGTGATTCAGATTAAATCTGTATACGGTTGCTTTTCTTGGCACTGAAGACAGGAGCCTCTTGTCAAACCTGTCTCTCTCCTCATAATTAAATGTATACCTGGTGCTGAGATTATGTTTGTGGTTCCAGAGAACTGTCTCGCGTACCCTGTATATTTCGTCATCATTATACGTGCTGAATGATTCTTCATAGACAAGACTGGAAATTAACGTCAGTTTATTGTTTTTTATAATGGCAATGCTGTTTTTCAGGTCGATATTTCTGGTTTCACCATCCTGAATCACATCATTTGTTTTCTGTCTTAAGTCCGAGTAAAAGGCGGATAAAGACGTTGCACTCCGTTTCCATATGTGAGACATTCTTAAATTATATGTGTCCCTGACCGTATCAGCCTCAAAAAATCCTGATTGGTCGGAGTCCAGGTGCGTATAACTGAACACAACTGGCAGTACCCTGTACTTTAAAAACAGCTGTGCGCCATAGTCATCGACATTCAGCCTTGTTGTCTCAGCAAGGTCACTCCTTATTCGTGAACTGGTCCTTTTTGCATACACATTAAGTGTATATGGTTTAAACTTTAAAAAAGTCATATCAGCAGAGAATCCGTTGAAAAAGGTGTTCTCCCTGGAAAGACTGGTACTGTCAGACTGCTCCCATTCCGGTGTATATTCTAATGAATAGACCATCAGAGCCGGGTGATAGACCCACCCCCCTGTGCTTATCTCAATTCCCTCTCTAAACCTGTTGGCACTAAGCTCGCTTTTATTTGAGGACGTGGTCCTGATATCTTTGTCATATTCATATGAAAGAGTAAAGGCGAGTTGAGGTCTCTGCATATAAAAATCAGATGCATCCGCTCTCTCTGACATTACAGGCATAATCACTACCAGGAAACACATGATGCACAAACTTTCAGAAACACGTTTATTGATTTGCTCCAGCATGCATCGCACATTCTGTTCAATAGATCTCATCAAAGTCTTTCTTAAGTAAAAACCTGTCCTTTCCCACATGGGCATTGTGGCACTCTATACAGTCCTTGTCTTTTGTGTGATCAGCAGTGTCCAGCATAAAGTCTCCGGAATGACATTGAGAACAAAGGTCAGCAGATTTCTCTTTCTGGAGCATATAGTCTTCCCCGGATACATGGTGATGATGACATACGGTACACAGGCCGCCCGATACCGGACCATGAATCCAGAGGTCTTCCTTAAACGCCGCTCGATAGTCTTTGGTAACGTGGCAGTCCAGGCATATCTCATTTTTAGGAAGCAGAAGTTTGCCGGGCAGGTTCTGCAGACTGGGTAAAGCACCTGAACGTCTTTCAGCTTCTTGGGGACTTTTTTCCTTTATAACATGGC
>CAMYJJ010000272.1 GCA_947258735.1 Thermodesulfovibrionia bacterium
GTTGTTGTATTATCTGATGTAAACGTAATTGTAGTTGGATCTATACCTGAGAGTCCTAATATAACTGTGGCAGACCCGCTGTCGCTTCCCATTGAGTATGTTACAGTTCCTCTCCATGTTCCAACGAAATCATTCACTTCAGCAATATTTCCCTCGCATCCATCTTCACTGCCACTGGCCCCGCTTCCGCTACCACCGCCGTCGCCTGTACTACTATCACTGCAGGTGCCTGAAATCGTAAAATTATTATCTCCATCGATATCAAGCTGCATGGTTGTATCATCAAAGGATATGGTCCATGTGCCAACCATGTCACCAGCGGTGCCATTAGCACGCGTCCAGGTTAATGTTTCTTCACTGCCCTCCCATACCATGGTCGTGGCTGTCAAAGAGGTAACTGTAAATTCTTCAGTTCCCGGCTCAGGGCCACAGTCACCATCAAAATCTGAAGATGTAATTGTAATTGTTAACGTGTCAGAAGTATCGTCATATACATATCCTCCTCCGGCACTCCCCGTATTATCTCCGCCGCTTCCGGAACCTCCACCGCTTCCGCTTCCGCCGCAGGCAAATGCAAAAAATACGATGGACATGAAAATTACTGCAACTCTTAAAGACTTCATATGTTACTCCCCTTTCTCCACCATAAGTGGAATTATCTGTGTTTTAAATAACTATCGACAGTATTAATAATTTCTTTAATTCAAATTCAGCTTTCAGGAGTTGGATAGTAAGATGATAAAAAAGCAGCTTCAAATAATAAGCGTCTTACTTTGTAATAGAAATATGATTTTCTGTGTTTTAATAAACTGATATCAAGCAAACGGCTTGAGAGTAAAAAAAGGGGCCCGATTTCCTCGGGCCCCTTCACCTATCATCTTTGGCCTTTTATTTACTGTTTGGTCAGGTCGCCATTCACGGTCATCATTGTATCGTTACATCCAATTCCGCTTGCCGATATCGACATGACTTGTCCGTTATTGCCCAGTTGGCCTGTTACAGTAACATCCCAGTCTGTACAGTCAGGATCACCCGGTTCAGTGTTTGGCAGTATGAATGTCGCCTCGCCCTGACCATTAATTGCAATACAGTCCCCATCAGTTACAGTACTTTCCGTTGTTGAAAACGATACTGTTGTCGGATTCGTTCCAGAAAGTCCCAATGTTATTGTATCCTGCCCGCTTTCACTCCCCGAAGTGTACGTGGCCAATCCTGTCCATGTTCCCAGAAAACCATTGACCTCATTGCTTACTGTATCACATGCATCACCGCTTCCACTTCCGCTTCCGCTACCATCTCCTGTACCACCATCACTGCAAGTCCCTGAAAGTGAAAACCCGCCATCTCCGTCAACGATCAGCTGCAAGTCTACTCCGTCTTCGGACATAGTCCATGTTCCAACAGGATCCCCGGCATTGCCGCTGTTCCGCGTCCATGTCATTTCTTCAGTATCACTGTCCTGCCAGGTCATCGTTGTCGCCGTGAGTTCTGTAATCGTGAATTCTTCAGTTCCTGGCTCAGGTCCACAGTCACCATCAAAATCTGAAGATGAAATTGTAATCGTTAACGTGTCAGAAGTATCGTCATATACATATCCTCCTCCGGCACTACCTGTATTATCACCACCGCTTCCGGAGCTTCCACTTCCGCTACCACTGCCTGTTCCTCCATCGCTCCCGCTGCCGCCGCAGGCAAATGCAAAAAACACGATGGACATAAACATTACTGCAACTCTTAAAGACCTCATATGTTACTCCCCTTTCTCCACCTTTATATGGAATTTGATTTAGTTGCTATCTATTTTCGGCATAAATAATAATTTCTTTAGTATCAAAGTCAGCATCGATGGGTACCCTGAATGAACAGGTAGCGAAAGACCCAGTCCGGATAGGGGCTAATGTATAAGTCAGCAAAGAGAACATATTATGAGTACAGTGAATATGCCAATAATTTCAGCATGCCAGAATGGCAGCAAAGCCATGCCATTTTAGCTCATAAATGCTCAATAACATATCTACAATTCTTTTAATTTAATAAGTTACAAATGGCAAACTATTTGCACTTATTCAGGGAGAGGAGACAAAAAATGCCGGATAAAAACATCATAGATGAATTAAAAAATTTATTGAAGAAGGGCAGGATTACAAAAGCTCAGCGTGAATATGCAAGAATTGAAGAGGCAACGATGATGCAGCTTTGTCCTGTTAAAAAACTACATGAGGAAGTCCGTTTTTCGAACCGGAGAACCCTCGATAAATATTTAAGAAAATACTGAATTATCGAGGTCCGACCTCGATAATTCCGCCAATCCTGCCAGTGCGACCTTGCATATATACGCGTAAGGGGTTGCGGGTAAGTTCCCATATGTTACTGCAGGGACTGCTGAATGATCGGCTTATTTTTACCTTTGGAATCGATATGGCAAACTCCTGAGCTGTTCCTGTATACTTTATTAAGTAATATTGTAAAGCAACATCTACCATAAACACGTTGAGAAAACTAAAGGAGATCGATGATGAGTGATATTGAAAGAGTTCCTCCTCATTTAGCCAGAGAGAAAGTACAGTCAGGATATGCTTTGCTTGTCTGCGCATATGAAGACGATAACAAGTACTCCAGAATGCGTCTTGACGGGTCAATGTCTCTCAGTGAATTCAGGGCAGGAATTTCTGGGATTGCGAAAGATAAAGAGATATTTTTCTTCTGAGCCTGAACTGCGGAAGCAAGCGCTGCCGGTCGGGCAGAAGAATATCAGAAAGAAGGATTTCAAAACGTAAAGGCCCTTGCCGGAGGAGTTGAGGGATGGAAGAATGCGGGCTATCCGGTACGTTAACTCTGAACTATCTTAATAATCCTGGAGCCAGGAAATCCTGCCTGATTCAGAACGAATCATAAGAGTAGTTTTTAATAAAAAGCAGCAGCTCTTTGTCAGCGTGGGAAAGAAGGGGTTTTTTTGAGTAGATCAGTGTCAAGTCCCTTGTGAACCTGCCTTCCTTAAAGTTAACGGTCTTCAACCTTCCGTCTTCTACCTCTTTTTTTACTGCCCACCGGGAAAGGATTGCCATCCCGGTACCTGCTTCAACTGCTGACTTAATGGATTCCGTACTTCCCATGATGAGCGCAACATGAAGGTCATTCATGTTGAGGCCATGTTTGTCCAGAAATTTTTCTATGTGCTGCCTCGTGCCGGAACCCTGTTCTCTTAATATGAAGGGTTCTCTGGTGACTTCCAGTACGGAAACAGATCTCTTTTTTGCAAGCGTGTGTTTCGGATGCATGACCAGCGCGAGCTGATCAGATATCAGTTTTTCGGTCTTTGTATTACTCCTTGATAACCTGCCTTCGACCATTCCAAAATCAATAAACCCCGAATGCAAAAGGTCTTCGATGCGCTCAGTATTGCCGACACGCAGTTTGATTTTAATTTTAGGATGGATTTTTTTGAACTCCGTAATAATCTGAGGGAGTATATAGTTGCCGAGAGTGGTGCTGGCACCGAGTGATACAGCGCCCTTCATTTTGCCCGTCAGCTTATTGATCTCTTTGACAACCTCATTATAATGACCCATGATGTGCTTTGCATGATCATATAATATTTTCCCGGCAACGGTCAGGTTGACCTGCTTTCCTGTCTTGTCAAACAGCTTTGTTTCAAAGAACTCCTCAAGGGACTGGATCTGAAGTGAAACCGCCGGCTGAGACAGATGGACAATCCGGGACGTCTTTGTAAAACTCCCTGTTTCCGCAACAGTACAGAAAACTTTCAGTTTTATATCCATAGGTTCTTAACATAGGATATTATCATCGTTTTTGCAAATGTAAAGCGATGCATGAGATTTAATTATGGACCCATAAGGTCAAGGAAATATGATTCAGCTTCATGTAAGTTATACAGGATAACGAACATGTGTGATCAGTGAAGGGAGCACGATCTTCACCTTCCTGATACCCCAGATCCTAACCCGTATAATTAATATATTTAAGGAGGATGACCTTAAGAATAAGTATTGCAACGCTCTTGCAAAACTTCAGGAGATTACACCATGTCTGATAATAACCGTCAAAGTAAGGCGGTATTTCATTGAATCGTGCCGTATTCAAGACTTATTCTTAAGGTCTTCCTCCCTGACTCATATATTTATGAATAATGAAGGCTAAGTACAAATAATACAATTCAGTGTATCAATG
>CAMYJJ010000273.1 GCA_947258735.1 Thermodesulfovibrionia bacterium
CACGAATTATTGATATTATGTATCAATCACCATTCGTTGATCGTCATCCATTCTGAAGACTTTATGGTGAAATATTGGTGCTGAAATTAGCTCTGAGTTATTGATAAATAATCACAACAGCACATTTTCTAAAACTGAATATTACATTCCTGTGCATTTGCATTTTGATATTAATATCTGAGAAACTCTTTTATATGAGTAAAGCCATCGATCCGAAAGATTTCGGCATTACAGGTAAAACTGTTATTGAGCAGGTGGGAAAGAACCATTATGCAATTGTGATTTCGCGCAAAAGCAGAATTATTATGGCTGACGGAAAAAAACTCCTGGAGAAATTTACATTAATTCATGAAGCAAAGCCCGACGCAAAACTCAGTCTTAAAACAAGTACTCCTGTATGCGGCAAGACAAAGGCGTTTCTCAAAGATCACAAGATAGATATTATTTGACATAGGGCGAACGGCCGTTCGCCCCTACTAACGAAACTCAGATGACTTTAAATTTTTTGAAAGAAGGTATTGGAGATGCCGCTCAAGTACTCCTGACAGGGTCACAAGGGTATCCTGATTTGGTTTGAGTCGGTTTGATTTATTGACAGGCCATTCTATGCTGTGTTTATAGAACTGAATCGTCTGATTATTTAAACGCACAAAGGGTTTGCTTTCACCTGTCCGGGGAGTTGAGCATTTCCTGCAGAGCGTTGTTCCGGCATCAGGGAAGAAATCAATACTCCTGTCTCCGCATCTTCCGCATCCGCTTAATCTCGGTGCATATCCAATAATCGCAAGAAGTCGAATCCTTGAGATCAGGTGAAGCGCTTCTTTCGAATCCCGGGCTTCCTGATCTGAAGACCGGATAAATTCCAGTATGTTGAGAAAGAATGAAAAGAGTTTTTTATTTGGACTATCTGAGGGTGTCAGTGAGAGCAGTATCTCTGACAATTTTGATATACTGACAAAGTCATTATAATTTTCCCGTATGCTCTGGAAGGAATGAATAATGTCTGATTGGGTGAGTTTCGGCAGGGACTGCTCTTTTCCCCAGAGAGATATTTTTGAATGGGTCAGGGGTTCAAGACTGCTTCCGAACCTGCTCTTTGTCTTTCTCGGACTCTTTGCAAAGGCACTTATGATCCCCCGGTCCGGGGTGAGATACGTAACAATAAGATCGGCTTCACCGTATTTCTGAGTTTTTAAAACGATGCCTTCTGTTCTTTTAAGCATTATGTCAGACTTGATTTACTGAGCCGGAAATAAATAAGGGGTCCAGGATGACCCCTGGACCCCTGCAAAAAAATCTTTTTAATCGGTGGAATCCTTTTCTTATCTGTGAAATCATCCTAACTACATTATGTTTCCGAAATCCTCAGGTCTAAGTTTTTTAAGCCAGTCTTCCAGCTCGTCGCTGTTTTTATGTTCAATAACACTTTCATTTACAAAAATGGGAGCATTAATCCTGATGGCAACTGCTATGGCATCACTTGGTCTCGAGTCAATATGGACTTCTTCTCCGTTGCCTTTGTCTATATAAATACCGGCGTAATATGTGTTGTCGATTATTTCAGTGATCATGATTTTTGTGACCTGCATGTTCACGCCGGTGATCACATTCTTTACCAGATCATGGGTAAGGGGGCGTGGCGTAACAATCTTGCCAAGTGCAAGGGCAATAGAATCAGCCTCTGGTTTCCCGATCCAGATGGGCAGCGTGTTATTACCATTGACCTCTTTTAAAAGCAAAATGTACATGTTGCTTCTGGGATCAAAAAGCAGTCCCTCTATTTTCATCTGTTTTACCAATTAAGTGCTCCTCAGGTATAAAATCATGTTTAATATAATACCCCAACAAAAATGTTTTTTCTATGAATATATCGGAAAATATGATAATTGTATTACATTTAAACGTTATAAAAAGATAAAAATTTATACATACATGAAGACTTCACCAACATTACCTATCTGTGTGATACTGTTGTTACGTTAGGTTTACATGTCTTCAGGCTTTTTAAAATGTCCTTCCGGGTTACCACTGCTGTTCCTACCCTGGTCACCACTACCCCTGCCGCATGATTTGCTATGATTGCCGAATCTTTCAGGGCCGCGCCGCTTGCATGGCTTAAGGTAAGGGCCGCAATGACCGTATCTCCTGCACCACTGACATCATAGACTTCCTGGGCACAGGTAGGTATATGGGTGACTTTTCCATTCCTTTCAAATAGAGACATGCCTTCATCCCCTCTCGTGATCATGACCGCTTTGCACTGCAATTTCTTCAGAAGTGATTTTCCGGCTGCATGCAGGGACCTTTCATCATTAATATCGATACCGGATCCAAATGAAGCTTCATTTACGTTTGGGGTTATGAGACCAACGCCTTTGTAATAATGAAAGTGCCCGATTTTGGGGTCGACCGTAACAAACCTCCTGGGACCGGCCAGTTCAAGGATTTTCCTGATGAGTCCCCTGGTAATTAATCCCTTGCAGTAGTCAGAAATAATGATGCCCTTAATGTGCGGCAGACATGATTCTATATAGTCAAGAATCAGAACCATGGTTGATCTGCTGATGTCTGATTTGATTTCCCTGTCAAACCGGACGACCTGCTGGCTGTGTGCTATTACTCTGGTCTTGACCGTAGTCGGTCGTTTCCCGTCGATAACAATACCGCTTGTATCAAATCCTATTTCATTAAACTTGTTTATTAATATCTTGCCGACATCGTCCCTGCCTATGCTACCTGCTATAAAAACGTTTCCTCCCAGGGACTGCACATTATGTGCTACATTGGCAGCGCCGCCAAGAAGGAGGGTCTCCTGATTAACTTCAACCACAGGAACCGGCGCTTCAGGAGATATTCTCCTGACTTTACCGTAGATGTACTGGTCAACCATGAGGTCGCCGACAACCAGAATACCTGTATTGCTGAATTTACTAAATAGGTCTTTCATGAATATGCGTATTTTCTCAATAAATGTATCATTTCATTATGTCCTTTGGCAACTCATTGAGGTACGTGAGATTGTGGACTACAGAGAATAATGCGTTCTGCCGCATAATAGTAATAATTGTCATAAAAAGGGCTGTCCTTTTTTTATCCGGAAATTTCAGTCATCCTGACAAAAAACAGCCAGTGCCGGATAATTGTGAATACTATATATTTTATGACATAATACTCCTATGAAAATGTATATGAAATGCCTGATTCTTGCTCTGGGCCTGGCACTTGTGGTCGGCTGTGCATCGACGAAACCTACCCTTTCAGACTACTCTGAGAAGGCCTATATTAATTATATGCTGGCTGTTGAGGCGGAACTGTCCCATGACTGGAAAAAAGCCATGCAGTACCTGCAGCTTGCATTGGAAGATGACACATCATCTGCTTACCTCAGATCAGAGATGAGCCGGGTATACCTGAGGATGGACATGCCTGACGAAGCCATTAATGCAGCAGAAGAGGCGCTCACATTATCACCGGATTATGAGCCGGCCCTTTTGACGCTGGCGACCCTCTATGCCCGTCAACAGGACCATGAAAAAGCCATCGAAATGTATCAGAGGCTGATCAGGACAAATCCTGATAATACGCAGATATATATTCATCTTGCCTATCTCTACAGGATCAGCGATAACGTTGATATGGCCGTCCAGACATTGCAGGATACTATTACGAGGGATCCGTATAGCGCTACGGCAAGATATTATCTGGGCAAAATATATGTCGAGACCGGAAAGTATGAACTGGCAATAGGTGAACTGCAAAAGGCCGTTGAGATGGATAACCTGCTCTGGGACGGTTTTTATACACTCGGACTTGCCTATGAGAACCTTGATAAGGTTGATATTGCCATAGAGAAATATGGAAAATCCCTGGAATTAAATCCACTCTATACCGAAGCGAGGAAGAGACTGGCCGCGCTGTACTTTAAGCAGGGCAATATTGACGCGGTTATTGACCAGCTGACAGAAATTACGCAGGCAGAACCGGGTAATCTGAAGGTCATAGGAATGCTTGCGAATATGTATGCTGATAATAAACAGTATGAAAAGGCAGAAGAAGAACTAAGAAAAATAATCGAGTCTGATCCTGAAAATGCAAATGCAATATTTCTGCTGGCAAAAATCCTGGGAGTTGTGGGAAGGAGTGCCGAAGCGATCGAGCAGTA
>CAMYJJ010000274.1 GCA_947258735.1 Thermodesulfovibrionia bacterium
CTTCGATAAGCACTGAGCCTTCAGGGGCTACGACTACAAAAGTACGCTCAGGAGACGGCCTGACTGCATACAATGAACTCTCCTGCGGAACAGTGGTTGACGTGACATTTGATCTTGATCCTGAGTATAAGTATAAATATGTCAAGGATTCCACAGTAAGTTCTCCAGCCGGGTTGTCCATGACAGCAGTCAATGGAAAAACTTACGACGATACCGATAGTGACGGCTTAGCAGATATTATCACGAACAGCACAACAGTGAACGGACAGCAATGGACAACGGTAAACAATGTTCTTACAGGAGTTTTAACTAGCACCTCTCCCATTGGAAGGACTGTTACCAGTAATTATGATCCGTTAACCCTTTTAACGCAGGATGTGTCTATTACTGGTCTCTTGTCAACTGCTTTCACATATGATGCCAGGGGCAGGTTGACAGATTTTACGACGGGTGCGAGGACCACAACATTAGCATACGACGCAAACGGCAACCTGGATTACTTGATTACTTCCAATAACCTGACATTTGACTATACATATGACATCATGGGCCGTCTAAGCGAGGAACTCAAGCCTGACGGCACCTCTGTGCAGTATGCGTTTGATGCCAATGGGAACATGAGTGTTCTTGTGAATCCGAATACGATCAGCCATACCTTTGGATATACGGCAAATGACCAGAGAAAGAGTTACGACACTCCGCTTTCAGGAAGTTATCTATATAACTATGACACGGAAAGGAAGCTTAAGACACTCACTTTCCCTTCAGGAAAGATAATTACGAATACCTATACAAATGGACTGATTACGAGTACACAAACACCGGAAGGAACTACTAATTTTACGTATGGCTGTGGGAATAAGATTACTAATGCCACGAGAGGTGCCGAGAGTCTGTCCTACACCTATGATGGTTCGCTTCTTACATCAGTTGCAAGTGCAGGATTGCTGAATCAGTCTATTGGCTTCTCATATGACAACAACTTCAGGATGTCTTCAATGACCTATGCGGGAGTTACAGATAGCCTTGGTTATGACAACGACGGTTTGCTTACATCAGCAGGGGGGTTCACCATAACGAGAAATTCTGATCATGGATTACCTGAGGCTTTGAGCGGCGGGGCATTAACACAGACAAGAAGTTTCAATGGTTATGGTGAGATCGATGGATACAGTTCTTCTATTAATGGAGTGAATGTCCATATCTTAAACGTGACAAGAGACCTGTCAGGCAGGATTACTCAAAAAGTAGAAGTTGTCGAAGGAGCGACTGTAACCTGGGACTACGCATACGACACTCTTGGAAGGCTAATAGAAGTCAAGAAAGACAGCTTAATTGTCGAAAGTTATGACTATGATGCTAATGGCAACCGTATTCAGGAGAATAATGTGCTTCGAGGTATTAATCGGGCGCTGACTCATTCCGATGAGGACCATCTCATTACTGCAGGCGCTGACTCATATCAGTTTGACGTGGATGGATTCCTGATGCAAAAAACGACAGCTGATGGTACAACTACATTTAATTATTCATCCCGAGGTGAGCTTTTAAGTACTACACTTCCTAATGCTACAGTTGTTACTTACGAGCATGATCCAATGGGAAGAAGAATCGCCAAGAAAATAAATGGTACTGTCATTGAAAAATATTTGTGGTCTGGTACAATACGTTTACTTGCTATTTATGATGCGAATGATAATAGTGTCAACAGGTTTACCTATGCAGATGGAAGGATGCCGGTGTCTATGAAGAAAAACGGCATTACGTATTATCTGACATATGATCAGGTGGGGTCATTAAAAGCAGTCATCGATGCATCTGGTAATATTGTCAAACAGATAGATTATGATTCATTCGGTAACATTCTTTCTGACACCAATCAATCATTCGCAATACCCTTTGGATTTGCGGGTGGACTATATGATGTTGATACAGGGCTGACACGCTTCGGCGCTCGTGACTATGATTCTGCAATCGGAAGATGGACAGCGAAAGATCCGATTGATTTTGCAGGAGGGGATTTGAACCTGTATGGGTATGTGTTGAATGATCCGATTAATTGGATCGATCCCACAGGTTTAGACCGTCTAATTAACCCTAAACCAGGAGGGCCATCAGGACCAACTATCACTTTTGTTAACGATGATCCTAGTGGAGAAAGTCCTAACCAACCTGTATCTGATGCTACAGCTGAGATGATAGAAAATGCAGTGGCGAAAAGTGGGCTTGATATAAATATCAATAGTACGACGGGGGGTACCCACAGCCCCACAAGTCGTCACCCGCGCGGTATGGCATGCGATATTAATAAAGTTGGAGATGCTCCTGTCGGTCCAAATAACAAAGATGCTCAACTGTTGCAAGAGGCTTTGAGTAAAGAGAATAATGTACGGGAAAATTATGGACCGTTTATTAATGAGAAAGTGCTGAGTTCAGGTGTAGTGCAGCAAAAACCGGGACAAGCTGCTGCGCATAAAACACATATTCATGTATCAGGACAACAGTGACTATGAATTTATTTCTTATTATTTTAGTGGCGATCTTCTCTTTTTCATGCAGTTATGCACAGTCAGGTGAACTTTCTATTATTAGTGATAAAAATCTTGTGCACTTGTTAAATGACTTCGAGATTTTAGCAGAAAACAATAAGCCACCATATTCAGTGCGGATTATTCGATTATCAGATCATGGTGAATGTGATGGATCACCGCAAAACTGCCCTAATAGAAATCTCTATATAGCAGTTTCAACTTATGATGAATATCCTGAGCAGAAGCTTTATATCTTGCCAACAGCAAAAGGTTGGGACTTTATTCGGTGGATGCACATACCCGATAAGGAGCAAGAAGATAGTTTTGTAACTTTAGAAGTTAGCAGAAAAGTAATATCCTCGACTCCTGCAAAAGGGTGGTGGATTAAGAAAAAATATGAAATTGGTATAAATCCTTGGAAAGGTTATATGAAAGAGATCCAATAAGGTCGATCGGATCACAACTTCAAAATTAATTGCTTCCTCTGCTATTTCCCGTGCCTTTGAGGAAGGTATTGATAGTTTTGAGAAGGGTCTTTTGCTGAGAAGGTGGAAGATCTTCGATCTTCCTAGATCGCCGGAGAATTCTCGGACTTACTGTTGTTGACGCTCTTTTTTGTTCCGTTCAGCTCCAGAAGCAGCATAGTAGTTACTTCAAGTGCTTGAGCAAGTCTGATCACCATTACTGCACGCAGCCTACACTTGTCTTACTCGTAATCCGAGAATAGGTCCTGAAAGAAATCCATCTTCTCGGCTAACTCGATCAGAGACTATCCTCGCTCTTTCCGAAGCCGGATGATTCTTTTACCGGATGCCAATCGCTTTTTTTTTAGAAATGAGGACTTACCTGTAAATATTCCTCATCATTTTCTGAAGTTACAAGATAACCTCTCCATTTATGTCTCATTTTTAGCACATCAGTAATAACAATTCTAATTCAGAAGTCAAAGCTTTTCTCCATGCACGGATAATTAATCTCATATAAATTATGCGTAAGGGTAATACTTCTGTAATGGGAAATATGATCTGTTCATGCTAAAGCACAAATTACCACAGGCTCCCTGTGCGGGGATAGTATCCGGAAATACTGGAAAGGAGGAACACTGTATGAAATATCTCAAGGCAATACTGCCAGTCATGGCGATTATGCTTATGGGTCTGGCAGCCAGTGCCTTTGCGGGTGCAAACGGAGCTGAATTTGCTCCAGTTGAGACAGCCCTGTTGGACTGGGCGCAGGGCGGACTCGGCAGGGCGCTTGCTCTGGGTATTTTCCTCGTGGGAACCGGCGTCGGCATTGCCAGACAGTCGCTTATGTCCATTGCTACCGGTTTAGGCGGCGGACTGGCTCTGTTCTACTTACCGGACGTCATCACAAGTATCGTCGCAGCTATGGTTGTGTAGCGTCAGGTGACCCTGGAGGCGGGAAGGTCATAAGGCCTTCCCGCTTCAATCATCTCATCTCAGGAAACAGTAATACCTATACATGTACAAAAATATACGTCATACAGTAACGGTACTTGGTCCTGACGGTAACCTGCTGACAAATTGCACACCGAAAAGGGCACGTAAATTAATAAAGGGAAAAAGGGCGAGACCGGTAAAATACGGCCGTTCCTTTGCCATTCA
>CAMYJJ010000275.1 GCA_947258735.1 Thermodesulfovibrionia bacterium
GGTGTTTCACGGGCACTATACCGCCTGCATGCTCAAAGGACTTCATGACAATTACAGGGACTCATCCATTGACGGGAAAATGATCTCCATTGACCTGCCAGCTTATGAAGGCATATCGGAAAGCACGAGCGAAACAGACAGCGTTTGTCTGCCCTCAGGTTGTGAACCAGGATGGGCAATTCCCGAATATCTCAGGGATAGATGGCAATTGCATGTTGGTGACAGCCGCGACTTACTGCCAAAGGTCTTAAGTGATGAAAAAAAGATATCACTCTTTTTTCATGACAGCCTTCATACATATGAACATATGATATTTGAATTCGAGACCGTCTACCCACATCTCGATCAAGGCTCCTACCTAATGAGTCATGATGTACACTGGAACCGTGCCTTTCGGCACTTTGTGGGGAAATACAAACAGGAAGATTTTGGAATGCACGGCTTTGGTATATTCAGAAAAAAATGATCGTATTAAGAAAACAACAACTTCATTATTGAGTAAACCGCCACAGACTATCCTGCAGGTCAAGACGTTCTATTAACTCCTCTAGCTTTCCAAAATCAGCGAGGTCCTCAACACTGTGACTGTCCAGCCCGATGCTGAACATCAATCCTGCTTCACTAAAAGCCGTGATAATATCATCCGGCTGTTCATAGCGGCCAGAGAGTTCCACGATCTTTCCTGTTCGCACAATTGATGCTAGTACCTTTTCGTTAACAAACTGGGGATGGCCAATTATCATACAGTCGGATTCGGCAAGCTTCTCGTATGCCTCCTGCTCGGTCATATTGTTCATGCTGTGCACGCTACCGATGACAATATCAACTTTTTCTTTCATATCCTCCGGACAGTCGAGAGTACCGTCGGGTAATATTTTGGCCTCTATGCCGGACAGTATGCGTACCCTGAATCGTATACTTGCCTCTGCTATGTCCAACAGAAATTGATCAAAATCATATGTCAGATCATTCGTCACATGCTCGGTGATCGCTATCTCTTCAATCCCGAGCTTGTCGCAGTGGCGGGCTATTTCCTCGACTGTGTCGGACCCGTCCGTATAACTTGTATGACTATGGTAGTTCCAATTGAGCTTAATCATCCACTATTCGTTCATCCCAGTAGCGTACAACCGTAACGCCGTAATCAGGGGTCATCTTTTCAACCTTAACGGTCTTATTTTCAGGGTCAATGGTCAAAAGAGGCGTGATACTGTCGAAACCGGCCTGGTAAGAGAGTCCGAGCCCGCCGGCATACCGTGGATTTATCTCGATGAGTTTCCAGTCCCCGCTGCTGTCCTTCATTAACTGAATATTGGTCGGACCGATAATATCCAGGCGTTCATGCACCATACGGCAAGCCGCTTCTATCTTTCCGTCCATGATAAACTTTGCCTTGGTCGATATACCGCCCCTGGTCTGCGCTCTGATACGCGGCGCAATACCGAGCAGGTTCCCCTCAAAGTCCGCAAACGTGTCCACCGTGACCTCCGGTCCTGGAAGACACTCCTGGATAAACGGCT
This sequence comes from Thermodesulfovibrionia bacterium, assembly GCA_947258735.1. Next base: position 1,521 of record CAMYJJ010000275.1, read on the forward strand.
CCTCCATTTTCGTTAGGGCGTATTCAAGATCATTGTCGTTCTCGACCCTGAAACCGACCTTGCTGCCGCGCCCTCTCGCTGGCCTTACAAAAAGAGGGTAAGGCCGTTCTTCGCGGGCTTCCCTGACCGTAAAGGTCTTTGCCGCAATATCAGCGAATGTTTCGACCGTCCTGCGCTTATCGTCGCAGACCCGTAATGTCTCCCCGGGAGAAACCAGAGTAAAGCAGTCAAGCTGGTCTTTGATGCTGTCGAACAGGAGAAGATCTTCGTCAAATGTGGGAACGATAAGGTCAGGCTCAGTCTCCCTTATTACCTTCAGCATCTCATCCCTGTAGTCAGGCGCCGAGGCGAGCGGGACCAGACAAACCTCATCGCAAAAGAACTGCGCGGGGCTGTCCATACTCCCGTCAAGCCCTATCAGGTAGGCCTTTCCTTTCAGGTACTTTGCCAGACAGAAACCCGCAGGCCCTCCGGCGGCTGTTATCATTATTCTTTTGAGCATATTGTAAAGGTGGAACTTTTATTCAATATTATAATAATATTTACCATTTAGTGTAAAATTAAAAAGGCACATGACAGTTACAGAAAAAATAAAAAACAACTTAAACAAAGACGGTCTCAATAAAATTCCTCGTTTTTTGGCAACTGCTTTTGCACAAAAAACCTTTAAATTCTTTGAAAAATATTTGAGGCTTCATATCACCCCTGTACATTTCTATTCCCCAATACCCACTACGTATGAACTGGATGATAAAGTTTTCAGCAAGATTTTTGATTGTACCGGTATTGACTGGAATGTTAATCAACAGATCGCAAACCTTGAACTATTTCACTCCAAATACAATAACGATTATAAACCGTCGGTAAATATAGACAGGTTTTCCCAGATAGATTCTTTCATACTTTACTCTCTCATAAGAGAGAGAAAACCCAAAATAATGATTGAAATAGGTTCTGGAGAATCAACTAAAGTTAGTCTGGCTTCGCTTGAAATGAATGAAAAAAATGGGGCACACTGCATGTTCTATGCGATCGAACCTTATCCGGATAACTTCTTGAGGGGCCTCAATAGATCTAATTTTAAATTGATCAGCAATAATCTACAGGAAGTTGATATTGAACTGCTCGGTTCAGCAGACCTCTTATTTATTGATTCAAGCCATGTTTCCAAAATCGGAAGCGATGTAAATTTCGAAATACTTGAGATAATACCTAAACTAAAAGTAGGGGCCATAATACACTGGCATGATATTATGATCCCTACAAACTACTGGAAGCGCTGGATAGACAACGGAAATATGTTCTGGAATGAATCATACATGGTACATTCCTTCATGCTTTTTAATAATTCTTACAGAGTGATATGGGCTTCCAGGTACATGCAGATCAATCATCCTGATGAACTAAAAAGGCGCTTTTCATATTTCAACCCTGAAGATGAAAATCAACAGATCACTTCACTTTGGATCGAAAGAATATTATAGATAAAGGAACCCTCTACAAAACATGAAAGAAATAACCCCCTTTAACAAATTAAAGATAATATCCCACGCAGACAAGATAGAGCAGTTGCTGGAGGGGAAGATTCCTTCACCGGTCAGGATCGTCCTCGAACCTACCAATTTATGCAACCACAATTGTTTTTTCTGCAGTTACACAAGTTTCAGAGATGATAACCAAGTATTTTTATCCCGCGAGAAACTTTTTGAGTTAGCTGAGGATTTCAAAAAGCTGGGTGTCAAATCTGTTTCCCTTGTCGGAGGCGGAGAGCCAATGATCCACCCCGCTATTTATGACCTTATCCACTGGTTCTATGAAAATAAAATATTGATATCAATTACAACAAACGGCTCCGCCTTTAAAGATTCCGAAATTGATACTATTGTTCGTGCATCAACTTATATAAGAATTAGCTTAAACGCCGCCTCCACAGAAACCCACAATCTCATTAACAACCCAAAAACCGACCAGTTCGAGCGCATTGTCAGCAACATCGAAAAGATCAGAATGCACCGTGACAAAATCGGCTCGAACATGCTGATCGGGATAAGGAACGCGATCCATGACAGGAACGCCCACGAGATTGAAGAAATGATCGCGCTGGCCAAAAGATTGAAGGTCGATTACATCATGTTTGCAGCTGTGCTCTGGGAAAACGCCGCTTCAGATGACGTAGTTGCCATGGCCAAAGAAAAGATCGAAGCCCTCAAGAAACTATCAGAGATGATGATATCATTATCAAACGTTAACCCTCCTGAAAAAACCCCGAAATGCATCTCCAATCCTCTCATAGGGACCATATCAGCAAACGGCGACATGTACCTCTGCGGTTTCATGGACCATGCCGACGGCGCGTACAGGATAGGGAATGTAAATGAAACCCGTTTTTCCGAGCTCTGGGCAAGTGAAAAGCATTATGAGGTGTACAATTCACAGGATCCCGAGTATTGCGCTAAATATACCTGTAAAATGAAGGGGTATGATAATGTGATCAGGGACGTGTTCGTCAAGGACAAGATGCATATATATTCAATATGAAAACTATAGGTTTCGGCATTATCGGCATAGGCCGGCAGGGGCTCAGGCTTGCCGAACACATCAGGAAAGATATCTATAAT
>CAMYJJ010000276.1 GCA_947258735.1 Thermodesulfovibrionia bacterium
GGAGCTTGCTAAGTTGTTCAGCAATTCCTGGAGATATATTAAATTTGCTGTTGCAAACCAGTTCTATATGATAGCTGAGGAGAAGGGGCTGAACTTTAGCAGGATACGGGATGCCATGATGTTTAATTACGAACGGGCAACGGATTTTCCTGCATCGGGGTTTGCAGCAGGCCCTTGCCTTTTTAAGGATACCATGCAGCTTGCCAGTTACAACCGTCAGAATTTTGCTCTTGGCCATGCCGCAATGCTGGTAAACGAAACCCTGCCCGACTTCCTTATTGAGCAGGTAAAGTTAAAGCATTCCCTTGAAGGCGTGAAAGTTGGAGTTCTTGGAATGGCCTTCAAACCAAATAATGACGATACCAGGGAATCCCTGGCTTTCAAGCTGAGAAAACTCCTGCAATTTGAAGGCGCAACAGTTCTTTGTACAGACCCTTACATTGAAGATGATGATTTTGTTTCAGTGGACACGATTCTTGAATTCTGTGAGATGATTTTTATCGGTTGTCCGCACAGCACATACAAGGATATCAAGTTCAGCAATCACAAGGTCATTGACTGTTGGGACTTCTACTAATACTGATAAATTTATGACATCACGAAATATTGTTGTTACCGGTGCCAGCGGATTTATAGGATCACGGGTGGCTGAAGCGCTTGCCAAAACTATGCCAGCTTCTGCTGTTCATGGTGTGGGGAGAAAGGCTGAGCCTGAGAAAACAGTCAGCCTTCCCAATTATCGTTATTTACAGCATGACATGCTTGCCGGCGATCTGACGAATGTCCTCCCTGATAAAGCTGACGTAGTTATCCACCTGGCGGGTGACAGGCGGACCTTTGTTCAGTCTCATGAATTTACCCCGCAGATGCATTCAAATGTTTTAATGACAGCGCTGATGGCGGACTATGCCTGTTTTTCCGGAGCAGCGCTGTTTTTATATGCCAGCACCGTGTACGTGTACTCGGGGAATGATTCAACACCTTTTACCGAAGACGTTGTTGCTATACCCAGGGACAACCTCGGTGCAACCAAGATGGCATCGGAATCGCTGCTGAAAGCCAGGGCGGTTGCTGGGCAGTTTAAAGCCCTGTCTTTTCGCATCGGCACTGTCTATGGGCCGGGGGCCAGCAGCGAACAGTTTATTCCCCAGGCAATCATGAAGCTCAGCGCTCCGGGCCCGCACGCCCGGTTCGGCCCGGGAGATGTCAAGAGGGACTTCGTCTATATAGACGATGTGTCTACGGCCTTTGTAAAAGGGGTTGAGGTGTTGTATGAGCAAGACTTTACGTACGATGCTCTGAATGTTGGAACAAACAGAGCAACAAGTATTCGTGACATTGTGGAGATACTGGCAGACACCCTTGATACGAAGAAAGAAATTGAGTTTGGTACGTTCCAGAATGTTGGCAGCAAGGCAGATACGGACCATCAACTAGATGTTTCACGTATAAGTTCTGTTCTCGGGTGGAAACCTGAAATTTCTGTGGAAGAGGGCTTGCGCAGAACAATTCCGGCATTTCAGTAATTATTAATAACGAGATAAAGAAAGGGTGTACAATGGAACAGATTCTGGCTCAAATTGAAGACCTGGTCAGAGCTTATTATGAAAAGAGCCTGAGCAAGTCTTCCGGTGAGCAGGGGAAGATATTTCTTAGCGAACCGGCATATGACTCAAGAGAGGCTATTGGAGCTATCAGGACAATACTCGGCGGGTGGATTTCTCAGGGACCCAATGTGAGGAAATTCGAAAGTGCCTTTTCTGAATATATCGGCAAATCAATCGGTATTGCCGTCAATTCAGGCTCTTCGGCAAACCTATTAGCGATACAGGCGCTGAAGGAGATATTTAAACTCAAAGACGGTGACGAAGTGATCGTCCCGGCAGCAACATTCTCGACCGTTGCCATGCCGCTGATCCAGGCGGGGCTCATACCTGTTTATGTGGATGTAGAAAGGCATTCCCTGAATATTGATCCCGCTGAAGCTGAAAGGGCGATAACTGATAAAACCGGGTTTCTCATGCCTGTTCACACGCTTGGATATCCCGCTGACATGCCGCGTATCATGGAAATCGCCAAAAATAATAATCTGCCTGTCCTGGAAGACTGCTGTGAAGCTCACGGATCGGCAATAGACGGGAAAAAGGCCGGGAGTTTTGGAGATATTTCTGCATTTAGTTTTTTTGTTGCTCATAACATGACGACGGGGGAAGGCGGGATGATTGTAACTGATAACAGAGGCCTGGAAGAGTCCTGCCGGTCACTGAGGGAGTTTGGCAGAATCAACCAGAAAGACGTTCAGAATAACCGCTTTTACTCGGATGATGTTCTCAAGGATTATGATAAACGCTATATCTTTGACAGGATTGGCTATAATCTCAGGATGACCGATATAACGGCAGCGTTTGGTATAGAGCAGCTTGCAAAACTGGATGAAATGAATGAACAACGTCGGAAAAATGCCGCAGCTGTATCTGAAACGCTGGCACAAGAGGCCGGAGAGTTTTTGGAGCTCCCCGGTGAAGAACCGGGGTATTATCACTCCTACTACACATATCCTATTGTTCTCAGGGAAGGAGTGCCTTTCTCGAGGAGGGAGTTTTCCGAACACCTGGAAGAGAAAAACATTGAAACGCGGCCGCTTTTTGCAGGGTGCCTGCCTGATCAGCCTGCTTTCAGAGATGCTCCGGGCCGCGTGGCCGGTAATCTTGCTGTATCCCGGTACTTGAGAGATAATCTTGTGTTCGTGGGCATACATCCCGGGCTGAAATCTCAGGATCTGGAATATGTAACAGATGTAATATTAAACTTTATCAAGGACAACGTGAAAAAATGAATCAGATTGTAATTACTGGAGGCGCCGGGTTTATAGGATTTCATCTGGCACGGTATCATGCCAAGCTTGGTGATAAAGTGATCCTGCTTGATAACTTTTTTAAATCTGAAGGGAAAAGAGACGTAGAGTTTGATGAATTGCTGAACAAGGACAACGTGGAGATCTTTCAGGTAGACCTGAAAAAACCTATTGCCAATGTTAACCTGACGGGTTCTATAGATATTGTCTACCACCTGGCGGCAATTAACGGTACACGACTTTTTTATGAAATCCCCTACGAAGTGTGTCGTGATAATCTGTTTCTTACCCTGAACCTCCTCAACTGGCTTGAGAACCACAGTGTGGGACGAATCCTCTACTCATCCTCGTCAGAGGTATATGCGGGGGCAGACACGTTTGATCTTCTGAAAATACCCACAGATGAGCAGGCGCCGGTTATTTTCCCCCAGCCCACCGATGTACGTTTTTCGTACGGGACGAGTAAATTCATGGGAGAATTTCTGTGCATACATTATGGCAAGAAATTCAATGTTCCGGCTTCCGTGATACGATATCATAATATCTATGGCCCAAGGATGGGCAGTAAGCATGTTATTCCCGAGTTTGCTCTGAGGCTGAAGAGCCGTGAAAATCCCTTCAAAATATTCGGAGGGAATGAAACACGGGCATTTTGCTATGTCGATGATGCAGTGAAGGCGACCCAAATGGTAGCTTCTTCAGAGAACTGCCCCAATGAAGTGGTGCATATCGGCAATTCAAAAGAGGAGACAACGATCAATGATCTGGCACGTCTCATGATGGATATATTTGGTGAACAGTTCAGCCTCGATGAGAAGGGTGGACGAAGCAGTTCAGTCTCAAGGAGATGCCCGGATACCTCGAAGCTCAAACGTCTTACCGGATTCGAAGCCCAGGTTGACCTGCGGCAAGGGGTTTCCAGGACAATGGACTGGTACCTGAAGGAATTTAAAGGGTAGGAGACCGATATGACACCAATAATGTCAGTTATTGTTCCTGTATATAACGAAAAACCGAATATTGAACCAACAGCAAGGGCAGTTCTCGATGCTTTCGGTGATCAGGCTGAAAATCTGCAGATACTTTTTGTCGATGATAACAGCCCAGATGGCACTGCTGAGGAGGTTGAACGCGTTTCAGGCTTTGCACCCCAGGTGAAACTCGTTCAGCACGGTAAGAAAGAGGGAATGGGGGCAGCTCACAGGGCGGGGTATGAAGCTGCTGATACCGAGTACATTTTATGTATTGATGCTGATCTTTCCCAGTCGCCTGCTGACCT
>CAMYJJ010000277.1 GCA_947258735.1 Thermodesulfovibrionia bacterium
ATGCTGCGGCACTATCCATTGTCCTGCACGCAACATTCTATATCTTTATTGCCATCATGGGTTTGGGAGCCATATTGACCTGGGTATTGATACAGAAAGCATAGAGCTGAAAGTTTATTATAACGTTGATATTTCGAAGCTGACATGCTCTTCACGCATATGTGATAAAGTATGGTATATCATGCTGACCGGTCTTCAGGCTTTACCCCTGGAACAAGAACATAGTATCATATATAACATCAGGTTTCCTATGCATTTAAGTTCCATAAATGAACAATACTAAGAAAAAAACTGTATCTGTAGTCATCCCCTGTTTTAATGAACAGGAGGTACTTCCTGAACTCTTCAGTCGGATGACAGAAGCTGCTGAAAGCTGGGGCCTGGAGTGGGAAGTTGTATGCATTGATGACGGATCGAGTGACAATACATGGGCGCTTCTTGCCGCTCAGCACGAGAAAGACCCCAGGTGGTCAGCTATCTCATTTTCCCGCAACTTCGGGCATCAGACAGCTGTGTCGGCGGGGATATTTCATGCTCAGGGAGATGCGGTCGTAATAATCGATGCAGATCTGCAGGATCCTCCTGAAGAAATATACCGATTTATTGAAAAATGGCTTGAAGGCTACGAAATTGTATATGCAGTTCGACAGAAACGAAAAGAAACAGTTTTCAAGAAAATCGGTTACTGGGTATTTTACAGACTTATGTCCAAAATAGTTGACTTTGAGTTACCTCTTGATTCAGGCGACTTTTGTATTATGGACCGCAAGGTCGTTGATATCATCAATGCCATGCCTGAGCGGAACAGGTTTGTCCGTGGCCTTCGGGCTTGGTCTGGCTTTAAGCAGACAGGAATTGCCTATGAACGACATGCCAGAGCTGCAGGGGAAGCAAAGTATAATTTCAAGAAATTGCGCCGGCTTGCCATTGACGGCATCGCATCATTTTCCACCGTTCCTCTATCAATGGCATCCCATCTTGGTTTCTGGATTTCCGTGCTCACTTTTATGGGTATGATTTTTACGTTTCTTCAGAGAGTATTCAGGCCTTTTTTTGAGTCGATCGGGATCGGCCCGGTTCCGGGTTTTGCAACAATAGTTATTTCCATTCTCTTTCTCGGCGGTGTTCAATTAATGTTTCTCGGAATATTGGGGAAATATCTGGGCCGTATATATGATGAAGTGAAACAGCGGCCCCAGTGGATTATAAAGGATAATCTGGGCCATGACAGTATCAAATCTTCAAAACAGCAATGAAAAAAACAAGCGGGTTTATCGTCAGCCTGTGCATAAGCGGTGTAGCTATCGCCTGGCTTGTCAGCAGGATTGACCTCTCAGAAGTCCAGCATACGGTGACGCAAGTTCATTATCCCTGGGTTATTGCCGCAACGGTGCTGTATCTTGCGGGGTTCCTCCCACGAGGGCTGCGCTGGCAGCTGATGCTTTCGACAATTCAGAGGGTGTCTCTGGCTGAGTCGACGCGCGTTGTAATAATGGGGTATGCAGCAAACAACGTTCTGCCCTTCCGGCTTGGTGAAGTTGTGAGGGCTTATATTATGGGAAGCAAGAACAATATTTCGAGAATAACCTGCCTCGGATCCATAGCCACAGAACGGATTATAGACGGGATCATTATCCTGTTCCTGCTTGGGCTATCAATGGTTTTTCTCACCCCTTCCATTCAGCAGGCAGCGGGATTGAACCGGATACTGCTGACAGGGGGAATCGTATTCCTGTCGGCTGTTGCTGTGCTTGTGCTCGTACTCGCTTACTCAGAGAAAATCCCCCTGTTATGGGAAAAGTACATCGGAGAAACTGGATATACTTTGATTCAGAAATCCATCCGTTCCGTGATTTTTCTCCGCTCGAAGCACTTGCTTGTCCGGACAATGACTTTGAGCGTTATTGTCTGGCTTCTTGAAGGGCTCATGTTTGTATTGATCCTGTGGGCGATGGGTCTTGACAACCCCATTGCATCGGGGTACTTCTGCCTCGGGATAATCAACCTGGGTATTCTCATTCCGTCGGCGCCGGGGTATGTCGGTGTTTTCCAGGCGGCCGCTGTCTTTTCCTTTCTCACGCTCGGGCTCAGTGAGGCATCTGGTCTGGCCTTCGGACTGCTGATTCATGTTCTCCAGTTTATTCCCGTCACGCTTATCGGCATCGTTTTTTTTCTCAGGTACGGGTACCGGTTTAATGAATTTTACAAAGCAGTATCGGGGGCATCATAGGCCCATGAGTGTTTCTGATAGAAAGGTTACCATTCTTGGCGGGGGGATAACGGGACTTACCGCTGCATTCATAGCAGCACGGGACGGGCGTGATGTTACCCTTCTGGAGGCCAGTGGCAGCATCGGGGGACTGATCAAGGCCTTTCCGATCGGCGGAAACTTCCTTGAGCATTTTTATCATCATTTTTTTATACATGACGCTGAGCTTCTGTGGCTTCTCAATGAGCTGGGAATTGCAGACCAGCTCCGGTTCCATAAAACGACAATGGGAATCTTCAGGAACGGAGAAATCTATGATTTCAACTCTCCGAAGGATCTGCTCGGGTTCCGCCCCATGGGGATTGTTGACAAGATACGTTTTATCCTTTCGAGCGGGTACCTGGGTAAATTTGCAGACTGGAGGAAATGGGAAGATACGGCTGCACTTGAATGGTTTTACAGGTTTGCCGGGAAGCGGGCGACGGAATCTCTCTGGCGGCCTCTGCTGGAGATAAAGTTCGGCCCATACGCAGATCAGATTCCAGTTGCATGGATGGTGGGCCGGCTGAAGCAGCGGATGAACTCGCGCAAGGGGACGGAAGAGCACCTTGGTTATATCAATGGAAGCCTGAAGACGTTAACTGATACTCTTTTACAGCGCCTGGAAGAAATGGGAGTTACTGTTGTACTGAATGCTCAAATAAAAAAGCTGTTCCTTGAACAGGGATCTCTTACAGGGGTGAATGCGGGGCAGGACTCATTCAGCGGTGGCATGTTTCTGGCAACACTGCCGACGACTGATCTCGTCCGGCTCCTTACTGACACCGTTCCTCAATATGCCGGGGAGCTTGCCAAAGTTGAATACTTTGGTGCTGTCTGCACTGTTCTGGAAATGGACCGTCCGCTGAGCAAGATCTACTGGCTCAATATCGCAGATCCCGGGTATCCCTTCGGCGGCATCATTGAGCATACCAACTTCATCTCTCCCCGTGAATATAACGGAAGCCATATTGCGTATCTGTCCCGGTACTTTGCTCAAAATGATCCCTTAGCAACAATGGCGAACGGTGATATCGTGGACCAGATGACAGAACCGGTGAAACGGATAAACAGTGCCTTTGAACGTTCATGGATAAAGAAATCATATGTTTTCAGAACTCACATGGCAGCTACCGTATGCGGGCTCAATTTTTCCCAGACAGTACCTGATTGTAAAACTCCTATTAATAATTTATACATCGCCAATATGAGCCATATTTATCCTGATGAAAGAAGCTGTAATAATTCCGTAAGAATTGCAGCTAATGCATGCAGAAAAATGGGTATTGATTCTTCAATGGTTCCCTTTGGGACGACGCTGTCCGGTCAGATCGGGATGAGTTAGGTTGTATTGCTACATAATATTCATTACTAACTGAGTCATTCAAAGTTCTGTTGATAATTTGCAATTATGAGTAAAACAGGATCAGTCTGGATTCTGCTGACAACTCCCTATTATCGTTGATATGGGGTCAGTTCAAATCCTGCAGATTTATCTGCATTATCAATAAATGATTCGCTCTGGATTCCGTATTTTATAAAGTCACAACTTTTTTGTTTATGAAATTAATATTAAATTGTAAAATAACTTGATATACAGATTTATTGTTTCCATCATTACAACTGCCAATATATCTTGTGAAAAGAAAGTATAATAAATGAGTAGCGGATTACATCAAGTGAAATATAACTCATCCATAAAACAGAAATTTCTACTGATTCTATTTGGAGTGCTTATAGCTGCTATTTTAGCTGAAGGCTTCTTCAGAGTTGGTGGAATAATTATAAACAAAACCATGATGCAAAAAGACAAAGTTATCAATGATGCATCTAACATAATATTATGTCTGGGTGATTCCAGCACCTATGGTATCGGTGCCAGCA
>CAMYJJ010000278.1 GCA_947258735.1 Thermodesulfovibrionia bacterium
AAGGCGGTCTTTATAGACCGCCTTTCTTGTAAATTAAATCAAAAAACGAGTTGCGTTCCCCGAATCGGGAAACCATGAGCTTTTCTCTAAGGTGGGTACGTCGGCAGATGCTTCAGGCTTCCTCTTGGCTACCGAGGCCTGCTCACCACACCCGACACCAGCACCCTTACTCATTTACTTGATGCTCAGGTTTGACCGATCTGGAGAACCGCAACTCATGATATATTTTAACGTAGCCCGTTTGTTCTATCAACTTATATAAGATATGTTTATATACGGTATAAACATATTTAAGAAACACTGCATGATTAATAAGGGAATTTCCGGTTTATGGCATATTCCCTCAATTCAACATATGTATAGAAAGGTACATAATGTCAGTGGATTATCTATATGGTGCTGCGTACCCTGGTCCAGATGAACATTATTATTACTGTCAGTATGATAAATGGAGAGACTAGCAAAAGAATTCCTGTTTCAACGGTGCCTGTCCAGTACTGAGCATAATAGGGCAGAGCAAAGATAACGGAGAGAACATACCAGACCACAGTTACAAAAAAGTGTAATTTCAGGTTGCTTCTCTGGGATGCAGATGAAGGGGACGCATTTCCAACCCTGCAGCTGGTTTTTATTGTTGAGACTGATTCATTTCGCGTGAACTCACGAGATACACCTACTGCCCGCAAAGAACTCGTGATTGCTGCTATTCCGCTGATTATGGAAGCAATTAATGATATCTTTTCAAGCATATATGAGAAGTTCTGATTTTGATTGAGTTAAATTAATAAAGTTTATCAGAAGACCGAAAATATTTAAAGATAAATAAGCCGGGTTAATTAAGTTACATAACAAGAGATTATAAAAGTATGTTGGGTCCATATAATAGTTATTATGAAAATTCCTATTGTTAAAGAGTACGGATCATGGGCTGTCTTTGGCTCATCCTGTCTTGCCGCGTTATGGGCAGGACTCATGACACGCCCCTGGAAATCAGATAGGGAATTCGCAGTCATCACGGGTATGACCATTCTGGGACTGATGCTTCTTATTAACACAAAAGTGCCCTTCTCATCATTGCTCAGATCCAGGGCTTTTACTGAATCAGGTGAATCAGACACAGGAAACCAGCAGAAGGTGAACCTCTGGTGGTTTATTTTTTTTATGGTCACGGGGCTGGTACTGCTTGCTCCTTTTTTAATACATGGAAGCAGATATTTTGTTGGATTTTCTCTGTTTGTAGTGAGCTACTCCATATTTATGCTGCGAGGCAGGGAGCATCATATCCTTGCCGAGATCAATGGTTTTGCATTGTTGACTTTGTCAGCGCCGATAACCTATTTTACGGTGACCGGAATTATATCGATGAAGCTCTATGCAGCTGTACTGATTTTCTTTGCAGCAGGTGTGCTCAAGGTCAGGATGAAAATCAGGAAAACAGCTGCATACAGAGCGGTGATGATCTGCTACTGCATTGCATCAGCTGCTTTGTTTCAGATGTTAGATATTCCTCTCATTCTCCTTGTGCCACTTTTGGATAATGTTATATCTGCAGTATGGATGAGAGCAGAGAAACTGAAAACAGTAGGGAATACGGAACTGACAAAGGGCATATTATTTGTTGTCCTCACCGGACTGTTTTGGAAATCCTAGGACGCACGGCAGGATGATCGTTGGTTACTGATCGGATTGCTGGTATCCTATTTGCATTACTTAAGCTTTCAGCCTAAAGATCGATAAGATTAACAGATGTATAGGGAAAATAAAGAAAATGCTGAATCATATTCAAAGATCTGATACCGGTACTCCGGGACAAAAAACGTTTGCCATTGAGTATAATCAGAATTCGGTATCTGCCTAAAAACAGTTAGATGAACATGCATACTAATTTGGAGCTCATTGTCATAAGCGTAACCATCGGCGTTATCATGCTGATATGCCTTTTTGTCATTTCTGCAGTAATGAGACGGATTGTTCGAAACCGGAAGTTCAAAAAACTCGACCAAGAGAAGGAAACATGCAGGGAACAACTGATGACTACCCTTACATCAGACTTGTCTGATCAGGGTCTTAAATATGTACATGCCCGTAAAAAATCAATGAAATGGAAGGCAGTTGAAGATGTATTGTTTGAATTTATTGGTGATGATAGATACACAGCAAAGGTGATTACATTATTCAGTGACCTGGGATATGTATCATATTATGAGAAAAAACTGAAAAGTTCAAGCAGAATAACCAGGGCATCTGCTATCGATTCACTGGGGAAAATGCATAGTGAACAGTCAGAGGATAAAATTATTGAAATGCTCAGTGTCAGGAATACAGAAATTGTCACTGTTGCCGTCAGATCGCTGAGCAGGATGAAATCGATACCAGGGCTACGTCACCTGTTGGACCGGTTGCCTGAGCTCTTCAGACATGAGCTTATATCTCGTAAAGTCGTTGAAACAGCTCTTGTTCATTATGGCATCGACGCGGTGCCGTATATTATCCAGTACGGGAAAACATGTCAGGAAGCGAGCGTTGTGGCGACACTCCTTGAGGTGCTTTCAAACGTCCGATCCACAGATATAGTATCTTTTGCAGAAGAAAATATCAGACACGAAAATCCCGAGGTCAGGTCAAAGGCGGTGAAGGCCCTTGGAACAATTATTACGGATGTTCCGGAATTTGATCCTGACAACATAGTACCTCTTTTACAGGACCCGGTCTGGTTTGTACAGCTTCAGGCTGTGAAGCTGTTAGGGGGACTTCGGCATGTTAAGGCCGCTGATGTAATCGGGGAACTTCTTCTGGATAATAATTGGCAGGTAAGAAGCGCGGCAGCAGTTGCGCTGACAAACATAGGCGACACTGCTATTGACGTCATGTTAAAGACACTAAGGACAACGGATGATACGTATGCTAAAGAGTGCATTTGTGAGGAGATCGGGAAATCGGACTTGATACACCTCCTGATAAACAATCTTGGCAATAAAGACGAGAATGTACACGGGCAATCGAAGGAGATACTCAGGATTATGCACTCGTTTAATTTTTCTACCCCTCTCAATGAGTATATCGAGAAAGGGCCTGAAATGCTGATCAAAAAGGAGCTTCGTGCTATCTCAGAAGGGGAGCCAGAGTCATGAAATCGCTGATTATAACGTTTCTGCTCGGGTTTAATTATCTGGTCGGTGCATATTACGGACTCGTAAATCTTTTTTATACAGTGCTGTTATCAATAGCCTTCTTTGTTATTGTCAGACACGTAAAACGTATTAAATATTCAGAAGCAAAAGACCTGAGGTCTTCTCCGGAGATTCCCCCCATATCAATTCTCATTTCTGCATATAATGAAGAAAATGTAGTTGTTGATGCAGTCCATTCCGCCCTTGCATTAAACTACCCCATCTTTGAAGTAATTGTGATAAATGATGGCTCTGAAGATGATACCCTGAATAACCTTATCGCCGAGTTTAAGCTGAAAAAGGTTGATCTGATTTACAGGAAAATCATTAAAACCGCACCTGTCAGAGGATTCTATTATAATCCCGGCCGGCCGGGGCTGCTGGTGATTGATAAGGACCATGATGGAAAGGCCAATTCATTAAACTGTGGGATCAATGCAAGTAAGAGTCCCTATTTCTGTTCTATAGACGCGGATTCCCAGATGGAGAAGGATGCACTCCTGAGACTGGTTGCCACTGTCATTCAAAGTACGAAACCCGTGATCGCGTGTGGCGGTGTCGTACGGGTGCTGAATGGGACAGTGATCGAAAAAGGCATTGTCAAACAGATAAATCTTCCTGAGAGTATGCTCGCCATATTTCAGATAGTTGAATATCTGCGGGCATTTCTGTTCGGCAGGGTGGGGTGGAATACCCTGAAAGGCATACTCATTCTTTCGGGAACTTTTTCCCTCTTTAATAAAGCCGCGGTTCTGTCTGTCGGGGGCTATAAAAGCAATAATGTTACCGAGGATATGGAGCTGATCATCAGATTGCATAAACATCATATCAGGGAGAAAAAACCCTATAAGGTTACGTTTATTCCTGACCCCATATGCTGGACAGAGGTACCTGTGAGTCTGAAAATGCTCGGCCGTCAGAGGCGGAGATGGCATCTCG
>CAMYJJ010000279.1 GCA_947258735.1 Thermodesulfovibrionia bacterium
GCTCTCGTCAAAAAAGAGAGTTTGAGGATTGAAGATCTTATACTTGCTTATCCCGTTTCAATCGGGATAAGCAGTTTGGCGACAGTTGGTCTGCTGTATAGCGGTGTGCAGGTAGGTTACGTGGCCTACATAATTTTCATTATCTTCGGATCCCTGCTATTTTTTCATCTCATCAAAAATATGAGTGCAAAATTACCGGCTGTGGACCTTTCAGCCGAAGAGACCGGGTTTGTCATTGCTGCACTCTTTATGACTCTTCTCTTCAGTGTGCCCGTAGTTTCTGAGAGGATTGCAATTTCCCATCATGGTTTTCATCACTTCTCACTGGTGACAAACATATCAAACGGTTTTTTCCCGCCGGAGAATCCCGGAATTGGAGGAGAACCCATCGGGTATCACTGGGGATATCATGCTTTTGTCGCCGCGATTTCCTATCCGGTAAATCTGAATCCTCTCCGGGTATTTTCGATGTTGAACATAGTGTCCCTTTTTTTTCTTTTTTGTATTTCATACAGAAGTGCCAGGACTTTTGGACTTTCAAAAGGTTTCTGCTGGATTTCTCCTGTTGCGCTTATCGGTCTTATGCGTTCCGATGCGGTAATTTATTTTATAAAAAATGTGATTTTGCAACAGTTTCCTCTGGTTCGGGATACCGCTTCTGCTCCTTTAAACCTGCTGACAAGCTGGGTAGGGGGAGCATCATATCTGGACACCCGGCTGTTCTTTATGAACAAATTCTATAATGCGAATAATATGCCGGTGGGTCTCTGCCTTCTGTTCGCTTTTTTTCTGATTATTTTGTTGAAACAGGAAGAGAAAGCGGAAAATAAAAAACAGTACTTCTTAACCACACTTGCATTTGTGGTTGCTGCTATTGCTCTGAATTACGCTTTTTTTCTTATCGCTCTTCTGGCCTTTGTGCCTGTCTGGGCGGGCATTTTGTTTATTACGGGATCCGGCAGAATGACCGAAAGGTATAAAGAAGTTGGCGAGTTGATACTACCCTGCATAATCGCCGCAGTGATTACGGGTCCTTATTTATTGAAAGTTGCAAGTGGAGGAAGTGTTATTACGGCTGGAAAGGATGTAGGTGATTTTGAATTTATTTATATAAACGTACAGACAATTAAAAACCTGATTGTTTTTTTACTGCCGTTACCAGTTATATTGGTCGGTTTCCGGGTCTTATATAAGCAATTTGATTTTTCACGCACGTCTTTATTTCTCTTTGCGGGATCATTCGTGTTTCTTTCGTTAGCGGCTTTCCTGAGGTTGAACTGGTCCAACAGCGCCAAGTTTAGTTTTATACTGTCATTCATGTTTTCTTTTCCTTTCGCTTTTTCCTTGCAGTGGATGTACGGCACATCAATGAACCGCCTTGTGACAAAGACTTTAATAAGTTTTATCGTATTGGTCTTGCTGTTTACTCCATTTCTTACAGAAGCGGCGTATATTTTCTCTCCCTGGTTCAGAGACGGCAACTATGCATTTGAAGGAAGACATATCGCTTTTGCCCGGGACAGGACACGGAATGAGGCGTATGCATGGATTAGAGAAAATACGCCGCCTGAAACGCTGATACTGCTTCCTTTTTTTGCTTCACCTCATGCACCCGGTGGCATTACCATTGCTCAATCGTTTAGTTATAGAACATCAGCCCTGATGGAAAGGAGTCTGTTCGTAATTAAGGATGTTTACGCCTATGTATCTCCGGAATTTAATGAACGCGCAACGATCAGGAAACTACTTTTTAGCGATCCCCGGAACGATAAGGTGCAGGAATATCTTATGACTATCAATCGTCCGATATATTTACTGGAAGAAGATGTAAATAATGATCCATCACTGCATGGGATTACGTTCGACCGGAGGCCTGGAGATGCTCCTGATATATTTCAGCCGGTCTTTAATAACGACCGGCAAAGAATATACGAAATCAATTATACTAATAAAGTTGAGAGAAGCGAAAATCTGAAGTAGATCCTGACAAAACAAGAGCCAGCATTTATGAAGGTGAAAAAACCACATCTGTATCTGGTCATTATAGTTTTATTTATTTTCAGTCTCGCCCCATACGTAAGGAGTGTAGATTACTGGACTATTGAAATTTTTTCTCATTTCCCCGTTCAATACGCCCTTATTGCGGTTCTCCTATTGTTCCTTTGTCTATGGAAACGGTATGTGTTTCCAGCATACCTGACTGCTGTTTTATTCTTATTCAATATAAGTGCAATTGTAGATTATGGAAGCATTGCCGGTGCTTCTCTGGACCAGACAAATACATTTACGGTCACCTCGGCCAATATCAACAAATCCAATAATGACTTGTCAAATGTTGTGGCACGATTATGGGCGGCTGATCCTGATATTCTGCTGCTCCTCGAGGTTACGGGAGAAAACATTTCTTCTCTGCAACCACTGATACAGCGCTATCCTCACAGGATTGTCAACCTGAATATTGGATCCTCTGGAACGGGCATGGTTCTAATAAGTGAATTCAAGATACTTGACCAGACTGTAATAAAATACTCGGAATTCGGGAACATGCTTGTATCGACAACCATGAAAATTCAGGACAAAACTATATCTTTTTACGGTGTTCACTTTCCGAAGCCTGTGAATTTCAGCGAGTTCCCTGAACGAACGAACCAGATAGTTTCACTTGCCAGGCACATACGGGAACAGACAGGCCCGGTTATAATAGCTGGTGATTTTAATGCCACTCCTTTTTCTCCGATTTTTAAAAAACTGCTGAATGACTCAGAGCTCAAAGATACCAGAGAAGGATTTGGATGGTTACCGTCATGGCCAGCTTATTTTCCCCCACTATGGATTCCTATAGACCATATTCTTGTCAGTCGTGATATTGTAGTTCATATGCGGGAAACGGGTCCTTACATAGGATCGGATCATTATCCCGTGTTTGCTGAACTGTCGTTGATTAAGTGAGTATGGCACGAAGAGAAAGACCCGGAGGAAAAATTTGATTTCGAAAGAGGTATACCTAAATCCTATTCTGAACAACGTACCGAGACTGCTTGGCTTACTGAACAGGAACATAACATCCTCATGTTACGGTTGTTTTGACCGCGAGTACTGGCATTACAATACAGTTGATTTTGCCTGCGCAAGGAAACAGGAGGGTGTGCTCACACTATCCCTCCTTTATCTGATAGATCACGAAAATAACCGGTATTACAAGAGCAGTGAAATGTTGGAGTATGTAAGGTCAGCCCTGTTGTTCTGGGTAAAAATTCAGAATCCGAACGGATCATTCAATGAATGGTATCCCAGTGAACATAGCTTTGTCGTTACGTCTTTTTCGACATATGCAGTCTCTGAAAGCCTGCTCTTGCTGCAGGATGAACTTTCGAGTGACATCAGGAAGGAAGTACTGCAGGCCCTCGAAAAAGCGGGAAAATGGTTGCTGAGCAGACATGAGCCCCGGGTGATGAATCAGCAGACTGGAGCCGCTCTTGCACTGTTAAACCTGCACCTGTTGACTGGTGACAGTGCTTACATGAACTCGTCACGGGAGAAGATTGCCCGCCTGCACCAAAAGCAGTCAAAAGAAGGCTGGTTCTTGGAATACGGGGGGCCTGATATAGGGTATTTGTCACTGGCGATTGATTATCTCTGCAAATACTACCGAAAGACAGAAGATGCCACGGTAAAGGATATACTTGACAGTGCTATGAGTTTCATAAAATACTTTATTCACCCGAACCTTATAGCAGGGGGTGAATATACGAGCAGAAACACAGAGTACTTGATTCCTCACGGATTTGAACTCTTGTCCCAGACCAGCGAAGATGCATGTTTTGCTGCTTCAGTTGTCAGAAAAGCTATTACTGCTCCAGACTCATTTCCTCATTTGTTGGACGACAGGTACCTGACCTATAATGGGTACACGTGGCTTCAGGCTTATATGGATGCAAATGACAATCTTGATGATGCAGTTGATCAAACGATTGAGAGGTTTTTCAGCAGCAGTTTCAGAAAATATTTTGAAGAAGCAGGCCTCCTGATAGTGAACGACGACCATAAACATTTTGTCGTCAA
>CAMYJJ010000280.1 GCA_947258735.1 Thermodesulfovibrionia bacterium
TTCCTTCAGGGCCCCTTTTAACTGGGGGCGCAATTCATCAATTACTTCGTCAGCGCTTTCTACCAGTTTCGCCCCGTTTCTGATGAGGTCATTGGTGCCCCTTGAGTTCCGTGCTGTTATGTTTCCGGGTACGGCAAAGACCTCCTTGCCCTGCTCAAGGGCATACGTTACTGTAATGAGAGAACCGCTGTCAAGTGTTGCTTCAATAACCAATACTCCCATCGAAAGGGCGCTGATAATCCTGTTTCTTCTCGGAAAGTTCTCCCTGAGAGGCCGTGTCCCGAAAGGGAATTCGCTTATGACACATCCTGAAGATGCTGTTTTATGAATGAGGTCCCTGTTAGATACAGGGTAAGGAACATCCAGCCCTGAACCCAGCACGGCAATGGTCCTGCCCCCGCTCTTTAGCGCCCCTATGTGTGAAGAAGTGTCGACCCCTCTTGCCATGCCGCTGACAACGGTCAGTCCAGATGCCGCAAGCCTGAGACCCATCTGTTCTGCGACGTGTTTACCATATACCGATGCATTCCTGGACCCGACCATGGCAACAGCATATCTGTCAGCCTTCTCAATACTGCCCTTTATATACAGAACGGGAGGTGCATCAATGATACGCCTCAGGCCTTCAGGGTAGTCCTGATCAGCATATGATATGATCCGGACATTATTCCTGGAGGCAATATCAACTTCTTTCTGGACCCTGTCCCACCCGTTAAATGTGGCGATATGCATTGCCCGGTTTTCACCTACTCCTTCCACCTGTCGCAGCTCTTTAATTGAGGTCCGGAATATATGTTCGGGAGTACCGAAAGCCGATAAAAGCCGGCGAGACAGGACAGGTCCTATATCAGGCAACAGGTTTAAGGCAATCCAATACTGCAGATCAGACATTCTTTTTGTTATTCGTTAATTGTTAATTGTTAATTGATTATCTCTTTTCAAATCACTATTCACCAATAACAAATAACAGGTTCTTCAATTTTTCATTTTTGAGTTTAATTTAAGCCGTAACGCATTGAGCCTGATAAAGCCTTCAGCGTCTTTCTGGTTATAGACCTGGTCAGCCTCAAACGTAGCCAGCTCTGGATTATACAGGGAGTTCGGGGCCTTCCTTCCCACTACCATGCAGTTTCCTTTATATAGTTTGAGCCTCACCGTTCCGGTCACCCCCTTCTGGGCTTCATCCATGAGGCTCTGCAGGGCATGCCTTTCAGGAGAAAACCAGAACCCGTAATACACGAGTTCGGCATACTTAGGTATCAGTGAATCCCGAAGGTGGACGACTTCCCTGTCAAGGGTCATGGACTCCACTGCCCTGTGGGCTATCTGTAAAACAGTACCGCCCGGAGTTTCATACACGCCCCTGGACTTCATCCCGACATACCTGTTTTCGACAAAATCCAGCCTGCCGATACCGTTTTTGCCTGCTATGGTATTGAGCTGCTTCAGCAGTTTTGCAGGAGACAGCTTTCTTCCGTTAACAGACACAGGGTCTCCATTCTTATACCCTATTTCCATATATGTAGCTTTTGATGGCGCCTTCTCAGGTGACACCGACATGACAAACATATCTTCAGGGGGCTCAATCCACGGGTCTTCAAGGATGCCCCCCTCAAAACTTATATGAAGCAGGTTCCTGTCTGTACTGTAAGGCTTCTTTTTTGTTACCGGTACAGGGATGTTATTTTTCCGGGCATAGGCTATGAGGGACTCCCTGGAATCAAACTCCCAGTCCCTCCAGGGAGCTACGACCTTTATGTCCGGCTTTAATGCATAGTACGTCAACTCAAAGCGTACCTGGTCATTGCCTTTTCCTGTTGCACCGTGGGCAACGGCATCTGCTTTCTCTTTATGTGCAATCTCAATCTGTTTTTTTGCTATAAGCGGCCGTGCTATGGACGTGCCCATTAAATAAGCCCCCTCATACACAGCATTGGCCCTGAGCATCGGGAATACGTATTCCTTTACAAACTCCTCTTTGAGGTCCAGGACATATGCCTTTGAAGCCCCTGTGCTGATCGCTTTCTTTTTTACTGCTTTCAGGTCTTCTTCCTGTCCAAGGTCAGCGCAATAGGCAATAACCTCGCACCCATAGGTATCTTTCATCCATTTAACTGCAACAGATGTATCGAGACCTCCTGAATATGCCATGACCGCTTTTTTAATTTTCATTCCTTCACCTCGTTGAGAATAATAAACATATCACAAGGTCATAAAAAATGTAAAATAAAGAAAACACTATATATAAATGTATAAAATACGTTATAACTGATCACAAAGGAGATCCTGTAAATGATGAAAAGTATATTGTACCTGCTTCTTATTCTGACTGTACCACTGATACTTTATGTATTGTCCCTTGAGACGGTATCCCCCACCCCGTATGATGAAGACCATATAAGGGCAAAAACAGTACAGGACTGTTTTGAGTGCCACGGTGACGATAAGGAGTATGCCCGGTCCGAAGATCATCCTCCTAAAGACCAGTGCTTTAAATGCCACGGTCCGGTCAAACCAGAGGGAAATGATAAATAGGATTCCTACCGATGCAGCAGCCAATATCCTGACATTGGTGAGTCAGGCCGGCAAGACCCTGTCGATCAAACCGGGAACTATCCTCAGAGCGATGGTAGCTGCCATTAACAAAGATGGTGATGCTGTGCTGCGCATCATCTCCTCAGGGGGCAATAAAAAAAATCTTCAGGGAACGGTCATCAATGCCCGCTCCCGGGCCCCGTTGACCAAAGGTGAGACCATACTTCTGGAAGTAATGCACGGCAAAGAAACACAGGGAAAACCGGGAGTAATCATGAAACTCATTGGCGGCGGAACAGGTTCTGCAGACGCGGCAAAGGAAAAAATCCCTCTCAGACTACTCAATATGCTGGCCAGCTTGCCGCAAACGAGGCTTACCAGTCAGGAATTAAAATCAGTTCTGACCATGATCAGGACTCTTCCTGAACACATAAAAAGCCTCATCCCTGAGTTTAAAAAACTTGAAAAACTTTTTCTGAATTCAAAAGAGTTTGACGGAAAAACCATTCGCAGCTTTATAGAATCTTCACCGCAGCTAAAATTACCTGTCAGATTGTTGCATATACTTGCCCGGCTTTCAGATGCACGCCTTTCCGATCAGGATGATAAACAACTGTTACATCTTCTCAAATCCATGCCCGAGGAGATCAGGAAAGCTGTTCCTGAATTCAATAAACTTGAAGCCCTGATATCAGGGACAAGGCAGGTGAATGGATCGGTTTTAAAATCCATTGTTCATTCCCCTGAACACGTCAATGTACCGTTTAAAGTATTGGGCATGCTGCCTGAACTGTCCAATTCACGATTAACCAGTTCGGAATTTCAATCGTTGATTAAGGTACTCACCTCCCTTCCTGAGAATGTGAAAACAGCCATCCCGGAATTCAGACAACTTGAAGCGCTGCATCCTGCATCAGGCACCATAGATGCAAAAGTGCTTAAAGCAATGATAGATGTTTCCGGGATTGCCTTTGAAACTAAAATGAAATTCGCCATGTTAAGTGACCCCGGGACTGTCCTCCAGAACATTGCGGCGCTTCAGTCAGGAGGTGACCTCAAGTCCCTGCTGCTAAAAATAAAGAAGTTCCTGACTGAACACAATATAATCAGCCGTCTCAGACAGGCAGGGATACAGCCTGAAGATATGTCCCGGATAACTGATACCTTAATAAAACATATTGAATCCTTCCAGTTCAGCTCCCGGATTCATGATATGTTCTATACATTTCTCCCCGTATTATGGGAGGGATTTCATAACGGGGAGTTTCTTTTCAGAAAGGGTTTTCATAATAAAAAGCCGTCATATACCTGTGATCTGAACCTTGACCTGGAGGGTCTCGGGAGGCTCTCCATTTCAATTACAACAGTAAACAAGGATTTTTATATTACCTTTCATGTTGATAACCCGGAGACCAGAAAGCTCATTCATTCTGAAAAAACAAGACTTAAAGAAAGGTTCGCTGTGCTGGGAATGCCTTTGAAAGCATTAAGCATAAACCATAGACAAGAGATACCCTTTGG
>CAMYJJ010000281.1 GCA_947258735.1 Thermodesulfovibrionia bacterium
AATATTTAATAATACAATCATCTAATGACAAGCTATCAGGTAATTGACGACTATCATAAAATCTCTTGCATGTTTCTTCGCACGATATTTGAACAGCAAATGACTCATTTTGAATAACTATACTTTGCAGGAAAATCGCCAAAATAAATAATACCGTTTTATGCAATATTCCCATTGTTGTCTTTTTTTTTAGTTGCCTAACATTATTGTATACGTACCGCCTAATACCTCAAAGCATCTATTACTATATATAGGCATCCAATATTGGATGCATTTGCTTACAATAAAATGTCTATATCAAGCATCTACTATTATATGCTTTCCGATTTATATGAACCTTTATTTGTGCATTTATCCAAAAAGCATCTAACAATATATGCAGGCATCTAATAGTACATGCAAATGTCATGAGACTATTCTCTTTTCAAGTCCACACTCTACGGCTTTTCTGTATGGTAAAGTCCAGACTTTCTCGGTGCTGTTCCACTGACCTCCTGCATTTTTAACAATCGTTCGAACATGATTTTCTTTATAATCCACACGTAATGAAACAATGTCGTCTGTTTTTAATGTCCTGTGAGATGTAACACGTTGCCTGCTGCTTACCCAGGGTACTTCATCAACGATGAGTTCAACTGTTTTGTACCTCCGTTTTCTCTCTTCGTCATAACGATAGCGGACGCAGATCAGTTGATCTCCATATAATTGTGTGAGTTTCTTGGTCCCCCTTTGGCCGGGCAACAGCTTTAATCTCGTTTGCATAACTGCTGTATCCCCCTGTTTACTGTCAAACGAAAATGGAAAAGATAAAACGAACTATTTGATATATAATATGGGAGCTTAGTTGATTTGTCAATCAAAATCAACATCTTATAACTATAAGGGGACATGGATTATGAAGAACAGAAGACCTCATCTGCTGGAGCAGGTACGTAACGTTATCAGGGTAAAGCATTTAGCGTTGAATACTGAAAAATCTTATCTTTCATGGATTAAGCAATTTGTCTTTTTTCACAAAAGGATTCACCCATCTGTCCTGAGTGAACGTGAAATCGGGGAATTTCTTACGCATCTTGCAGTGCATAGAAGACTTGCGGCTACAACGCAGAACTCAGCACTCAATGCAATAGTCTTTCTCTATAAGGAAATCTTAAAAAAAGAACCGGGGAAAATAAATAATATTCAATGGGCCAAAACACACAAGCGGATTCCTGTCGTATTTACAAAAGAAGAAGCCAGAAAGGTTATTGATCAGCTTGGGGGAACAAAGAAACTCATGGCCAGTGTGTTGTATGGTTCAGGTGTGCGGTTGAAAGAGTGTCTCAGGCTCCGGATCAAGGACATTGAATTTAACTATAACCAGATAATTGTACGCGATACAAAGGGCAAGGTAGATAGAGTTACGTTATTGCCGTCCTCCATACATAAAACTCTGAAGAGCCATCTTGAAAAAGTAAAAGCTCTTCATGAATCAGATGTAAAAGAAGGGTTTGGACGGGTATATCTTCCTTATGCCCTTGAGAGAAAATATAAAAATGCTAATAGGCAATGGCACTGGCAATATGTCTTTCCGGCTGCGAAGCGATCCATTGATCCACGTTCAAAAATAGAACGCAGACATCATGCCATGGAACGGCCTGTGCAGAATGCAGTGACAGCTGCAGTTCGATCTGTACATATTACAAAACCGGGAAGCTGTCATACATTCCGTCACAGTTTCGCTACACACCTGCTTGAGGATGGATACGATATCAGGACTGTCCAGGAATTGCTGGGACATAAGAACCTTGAAACAACGATGATATATACGCATGTGGTGAATAAGGTAAAGGGTGTCAGGAGTCCGCTGGATAGATAAAAGCGATCAGCATTCAGCTGTCAGCTAAATAAAATGTACCTCGAAAGGAATAAACTTCCCCGCTGCAAGCAGACGGGGTATTAATTACTGTCATTCCCGAGATCTTTTGATCGGGAATCCAGAGTTCGGCAAGCCTGGATTCCGGCTCAACAGACTACCGGAATGACAAACGTGGCAAGCCACGGGGAATTAGACCCCAAGAGATTAAAAAACAACGACTGGATTCTCGATGCGAGTCTACGCATGAGTCGCTCCGACCGGCTTACTGACTGCCGGAATGACGAAAGAGAAGCTGGAATGATCTGGAAAGGACCACCCCCTCCCTAACCCTCTCCCGTAAAAGGGGAGGGAATAACAGAGCGCAGATTCCGGTCAAGCCGGAATGAGAAGATCTTGATTCAGGACAATAATTGGCAGCTACGAACGATGAGATTCTTCGTGTCACTCAGAATGACAGATTATGCAACGGATGACAAGGATTCCTGCCTAACAAGTGCAGGAATGTCAGGGCAGCGAAGGGGGAAGGCTAGAATGATCAACTAAGGCTTTTGTTTTACCTCGATCATATTCCCTGCATAGTCTTTTATGAAATGAACTGTCTTTTCCGGAGTCTTGCCGATTATATGCTCAACATTAAACTGGCCTGCCCTGTCGAGGAAAGCAGTAAGGTCATCTACAAACAGGGCGGTGTGTCTTATCTCATGTGATGCAGGGACTGAATCAGGATAAATGAATATTTCAAACAGTATCCCGTCCTTCTTATACACAACAGCCTTGATATCAGTGCTCAGCTGAAAGAGCTGCTCTGAAAGTTCGGAAGGGACCGTATATTCCCTTGATTTCTCAAACCCGAGAAACTCTCCATAAAACTTCTCAGCCTGATCCGGGCTGGCATTTACAATTCCTACATGGTTAAAAAGCATAACGTATTGTACATGATCTGGAAGATTGAATCATTCCTATGTCTGGGCTCCGAATGACGGACGTTAAGCGCGTTGTCCGTCATTCGTCACTTGTTACTCATTACTCATCACTCGTAACTCATTTACGGACTTAACGTAACATACACATACCCGCCGGACCTGAATACTAGCATGAGTATACTGTCCTTTTTGTCTATCTTGGCAACGATCTCTTTGTAAGCTTTGAGGTCCTTAATACTGGTCCTGTTTATCTCCTGTATAACGTCCCTGTTTTTCAAAAGGTCTGCTGCAGGGCTGTCATCGTCTATATTGGTAACGACGACCCCTGAAGTCTTGTCCGGGATATCAAGGCCCTGTTTTATATCAGGAGTCAGCTCCTGGACATGAACGCCGGAGAGCATGTTCTCAAAATCTCCTGTAACACCCTGTGTATCTCCTTTTTGCTCGCCAATCGTGACCTTGATGTTTTTGCCTTTCCCATCTCTGATGACTTTAATTTTGACTTCTGTACCCGGCAGGGTTGCAGCAACCTGATTTCTCAGATCAGTTGTATCAATAACCGTTGAACCGTTATATTCAACAATAACGTCACCTCTCTGAAATCCGGCTTTTTCTGCAGGAGTGTCAGGCAGGATGTTGGTTATAAGTGCGCCATTGTCTTCCTTTATATCAAAATGCTTAGCCAGGTCATCAGTAATGTTCTGAATCTGGACACCCAGCCATCCACGCACCACCTTGCCATGCTTGATGATGCTCTGCATGTTGACCTTTGCCGTATCTGAGGGGATGGCAAACCCTATACCCATATACCCTCCGCTCGTTGAAAAGATGGCAGTATTAATACCGATTAACTCGCCATGTACATTTACCAGTGCTCCTCCTGAATTCCCCGGGTTGATCGCGGCGTCGGTCTGGATAAAATTTTCATATTCGGCTATGCCGACGTTTGAACGGCCAAGTGCGCTGACTATGCCCATGGTGATGGTATGCCCCAGGCTGAATGGATTTCCGATAGCAATAACCAGCTCACCGACTTTCATTTTGCTTGAACTGCCCATATTGATTGCAGGCAGGTCTTTTGCGTCAACCTTGACTATGGCGAGGTCTGACTTTGGATCACCTCCGATGACTTTACCCGGGTATTCTTTCCTGTCATGCATGAGCACCTTGATCTCATCGACGTCCTGAATGACATGATTGTTGGTAAGGATATATCCGTCACTTGTTACTATTACCCCTGATCCAAGAGAGGATGATTTATATTGTTTTTTTT
>CAMYJJ010000282.1 GCA_947258735.1 Thermodesulfovibrionia bacterium
CTGAATCTGTATTTCTTGACTGCGGAGATGTTACTGACAGAGAAGCATATTACCGGTTATTTCATGCCTTCGGCACTCCAAATACATTCAATCATGGCAGTATTTGCGATCCAAACCGGAAATGGGGCCAGGGCATTATGACGGGTGATGAAAGACCTCTGCCGGACATCCAGAGGCCGCTGATGGCAAGAAATGAGAATGGGGCTCCAGAACTGAAATTAAGACATGATATAAAACTTCTTCTTAACGTTGGAGTAAATCCTCTGGTTGCAACGAGATTTAATTACATGTCAGGCGGCATTCCGGCAGCTATTGAAGAAAACGGGTGTTTTTATATTGTTATTGATCCCTCTCACACGAATTCTGCTGCACGTGCAGATATATGGCTGCCTATTATTCCGGGTGCAGATGCAGCGCTGCTTGCAGCTATGCTTTATTACATTATCAGCAATGACTCACCGAATGATAAGAACAGGAAATATGTGGACCATGATTTCCTTGATAATTACACTATTGGATGGGATGAATTTAAAGAAGCATTCCTGTCATACACAGAAAAAATTGATCCCTCTAATGGACTACATTTCTTCACCGCTGAATGGGCAGAAAACAGGACCGGAATTTCCAAGGCTGATATCACGAACATTTCTCACCTCTTTGGATTAACAAAACCTGCTGCAATAGAAATAGGCATGCATGGAACTGCCCACCATACAAATGGTGACGTTACATCTATTCTTATGACTGCGCTCTGTCTCATAACCGGCAATATGGATGTTCCCGGAGGGCTTGTATTTATCGATTCCCAGAAGGCCAGAAAGGGAGAGCGTACATCTGGTAAAGATTTCTTAAATCTTAATGTCAGCCGAAATATCAAAAGTAATGAACTATCAGGGAAGATCTCGGAACTCCATAAAGATCTGTTTGGTGATTTTCCTGCTGCCTGGAAGGGTGTACTATCTGATATTCCTGACAAAATCAGGCAAGGGATAACATTAAAACATGGCCCTTTCAGAGACCATCATTACCCTGTCAAGGCTTTTGTAGCCAGGGCCGGCAATCCGATCATTACTGCTGGAAATACAGATGACTGGATTGATGCAGTAACTGCAAAAGATGATAATGGTGACTACATCCTTGCATTACTGGTCTTTTTAGACACCCATATTAATGTGACCGGCACATATGCTGATATTATACTTCCTGAGGCAGGTTTTCTAGAGCGCATGGGAGTAAGTGATGTATACACAATGAGCCCGGAAGTTGCCATAAGAGACCAGGCAATCAAACCTCTTCACCAGTCAAAGACTCCATTTGAAATTATGACCTGCCTGTCAGAAGCCTTAATAACAAATGGTGATCCTGATATGAAGACTGAGGACTTTGAAAAGTACGCAGACGAAGAGGACTTTATTAACGAAATATTAAGTGAAGCCCCGGGATTCTATAATTTCGGACTCCCCCTTCCCTATCCCGATCTTCCGGAAGGATGCTTAATTATGGGCGTGCCTGACAACCCAACAGCTATCTGGGGTAAAACTGTTATCAGACAGGGAGAGTCCCTCACTGTTGATTGGTTAAGAAAAAACCATGGCGTTGCAGTCTGGCCGGCAAGTTATTACCGTTATAAGAAATCAGACGGATCTCCATCAGGAATATATCCCAAAACAGGTTCCGGTAAATTTGAATTTACATTCAGTTATCTTGAAAACATCAATAGAAATCTCGGCACTGATTTTCCCGTAACCTTTTACTGGTCAGAATGCAAATGGAATCCGTCAAATTCAGATTATAGGGAAATAAAAAAAGAATACCCTTTTCAGATAATCAGCGGCAGGGGTCATTATTCCATGACCATGACAACAGTCTGTCCATCTCTCAGTGAGACTGAAACTGAATGTATGAAACCAATAAATGATGATTTTCGGATTGATAAGCCATTCATCAATCATGCAGATAATAAGGATAACATTCCTCATGGCGGAGAGCACATATTTAAGGCCGGGACCGTCTCAATTCCGGTATTGTCGATTAACACTTCCGATGGTGATCACCTTAATGTTAAAACCGGAGACTTTGTTACTCTTGAGAATCCTTTAGGAAAACGCGTAAATGGCAAGGTTTTCCTGACAGATGAAGTAATGCCCGGCGTTATTAAGACTGCCTTTGGTCCGGGTGGCCAAAAATCATCCGGAATGGTTTTTTCAAGTACTATTGCGGATTATACTGTGAATATAAATAAACTTTTTGATCCTGACAACCTGTCCGCATATACCGGCATGCCTGGATTTGGTGATATCATGGTGAAAGTAATAAAACAGGAATAATCTGACTGCACTGTATATTAAAGCAGTTTGCCCGAGTCCCTTAACATCTGCATGTTCGAGATTATCGGAAGAAGAACTTATTGTCTTGAGCCCAGTACCTAGTTTTATATGGAATAAAAAATCAGTATGGTATTTGAGATTACCCGGGAAAAGGAAAAAGAGGGTGCTGACTGATGTCTTTGGACATTACGAAAATAAAAAGTCTAAGCTCTTGGGGGGAAGGGAACCTTTTATTTTCAATCAACACCCTCTTCTGATTGCAATTTTATCTTCTTGTTAAATGATATACCGCTTTTGTAGCAGAATACTATGATTTATGTCATATGGTTCATATACAGAAGGTATTCCTGTTGTTCTCAAATTACTCCATGAGAAATACATAGAGATTGTCACTTCACCCTGTAAACTAAAGTAGCCTGCATATCAAGTTTCTTCTCTATATCTTTAATGATTTCAGCCCCCTGTTCTTTGGTATGAATACCGGGAATTCTTAGCTTGTAGAAGTTATTGATATTAAAAAGATTTGCTTCCGGATAATAATGTCTTACCCTTTTTAACATCTGATATGCAGCATCAGGATCTTGCAGAGAAGCAACCTGAACATAAAATGTATACGGTTCTGAAATCACGGGATCAGGTAATGCTTGCGACAAAACCCCTTTGTCATCCTGCTCAATCAGCGTACCGCTTGCTTGTGGTGATTCCGAAGTGCTATGTTCATCAGTTATGATTGATCTATCTGATTCATCCTGGTTATGAGTAATTTCTTTGACGGATCTGATTTCAGTTACCAGCAATGACAGGTCATTGCTGAAGGTACCATAACCGGTATCATCATGTAGCGTTACAACAGGCTCTCCTGTTGTCTCTTCGTCATTCACTGTTCTCAGAGGGATGAATAATACCAGCAGGGCCGCAATGACAAGTATCATTACCATATGCATGCCAATTTTCATTCCGCGGTTTGTCAATGCCCCGGACCTGTACTCTTTTACTGCAGTATCATCACTTCCTGCAGCAGCTTTCCTGTTTCTTGTAAATATGAATGAATTATTACGTTTACTTCTATTGCGCAGCAGCTCCGCTGGTATTGAAAAAAAATCAGAGATTATTCTGATCATTTCCTTTTTGTTTTTTTTATTGGATGCGCGAAATTCTATTCCTGCTGTACATTGTTCACCGTTTTTCTGCAGCCATATAACATCCCCCATAAACTGGGCCGCCTGATTGGTCTGAGGTTTATTTAAACGCAGCTCCAGATTGTCGCCCCTCTCAAGTGCAATGTCCTTATACTGGAAACAACACCCTTCACTTGAAATATTTGATGTCAGTCCAAGAGAGTAGGAAACCAAACTGTCCAGTTGCCTGAACTGGATAAAAAAAGGACGATCAAATCTGTCTGTTTTTCTTTTATCACGTAACATCATAGTTATTTATTCATCAGGATAGCTGAGGATACATATTTACAAACGGCATATCATGCTACTGAGCTATTGACAAGAATCCCTCATTGAAACACCGGGTCTTAAAGGACCCTCATTTTATTTTATGTACGCGTGCTGCTTAAACATCCGACAAATTATAAAGGATATTGAAAAAAATGATTGCAATTACTATGCCAAAATACTCCATAACCCATAACTATTTGATTAATATAACTAAATTATTTTTTTGAATAAGAAAATTACCCATATCTCATTATTGTGCATAGTTAAATATACAG
>CAMYJJ010000283.1 GCA_947258735.1 Thermodesulfovibrionia bacterium
TTACTGGCACCATTAGCCAGGGCACTGAAACATTTTCTATAGAGATAGACCAGCAGGATTACCTTGGAGCAGGCTACCTCCGCAGCAGTGGCGGGATGCCCAGTGACACACAGTCATTTATTGTCGATTGTCGTGATGATGCATTTCCGCTGGAATCAGCGGTACCAGAGGGAGGATCACTGCTGCTGGGTCAATGGGAATATTATTATATTGATACCGTGGCAACCGATTCTGAGATAACAGTCACCCTGACGGATCTTGTCGCAGATCAGGACCTCTATGTAAAGGCGGGCACAAAGCCAACCATGTCTGATTCTGACTGCAGTCCTTTTAACGGGGGGGTAACACCAGAGGTTTGCACCCTGTCGAATACAGTTTCAACACGGTGGTATATTGGAGTGCATGGGTATCAAGCCGGCAGTTACACAATAACGGCGACATTAGTCATCCCGCTTGCTGAAGCACCGACGATATTGTCACCGCCGGTAACAACCGGGACAGAGGGAGAACCATATCAGTACGATGTAAATACAAGAGGCAACCCTGCACCGGGATACACACTGCTTGAATCACCTGCAGGTATGACAATAGATCCTGTTTCCGGATTAATCCAGTGGGTATGTCCTGATACCGGGGATTATGCGGTGACTGTTGAGGCAGGCAACGGTGGCAGTAGCGGCATTTGTCCACCTGCTGACGAAGGGAAAGAATACGAACTCAACTTTCCTGCTGCTGGGACTTACTATATATGGATAAGAGCATTTGCAGCAGGCGGGGTAAGTGATTCTCTCTTTATCGGACTTGACGGCACCTGCGTTGGGTCTCTGGATCACGGCGGCGTTTATAACCAGTGGGTATGGACAAATAACGTAAAGAACGGTGCCAATACCATTGAAGTTTCTTCACCGGGCATTCACACCATCAACGTATGGATCAGGGAGGGGAACCACCTGGTAGATGGTATTTATATTACCACGGGCACTGAAGTGCCGGATAATACTACTCATGGAACTGTGATCGATCCGAATAATTGCAGCAGCAATACTCATACATCCCTATTATCCAACCTTCAAGACGGGCAGGCATATACATACTATACAAAATGCCGGGACCAGGCCGGTAATATAAATACCGATGATTTTCCCGTAACATTTTATGTCGGATCAGAACAACCGCTTGATGACGGTTTGACTGCGTACTGGTCTTTCGACGAGGGAAATGGTTTTTTAGCACAGGATTCCTCAGGTAATAATCATACGGGAACGTTGACAAACGGACCTGCGTGGGTGCCGGGAAGGTCAGGTAATGCCATAGGTTTTGACGGTATCGATGACTATGTAGAAATAAATGACAATAGCAGCCTTGATCTTAGCGGCCAAAATTTTACGTTTACTGCCTGGATATACCCGGAGTCTTATGGGGAAAACAGTAATGGCAGAATAATAGATCATGGTGGTGGCGATTCAGCCTCAGGAGGCTGGTCATTTCTGGTAAATGACTACACAAATGAACGTAATATGCGTGTATCTTTGAAAGATGAATTTTCCGTAACACATGTTTACTCCGAGACTGATTCCATAACACTTAATACGTGGCAGCATGTCGCGGCCACCCTGGAATCCGGCACGCTTACTTTCTATGTGAACGCCCAAATGAAGGGCCAGACCTCCGGAATTACAGCTCCAACAGACAGAATTGGACCGATACGAATAGGAATGAGCGTTCAAAACTTTCTCCGCGGGTTTGCCGGAGTCATAGATGAAGTACGTATTTATGACCGTCCATTGCCGCCTCAGTATATATCAGATTTATACAACACGGCTCCCCCACTGTCAGATGTTACCCCACCCGTACGTTCAGACAGTGAACCATCAGGAATTTATCCACCGGGAACAACCTCGATACTCATGTCCTTAAATACTGATGAATCTGCTACGTGCAAATATTCCAGCGCGCCAGATACGCCATATTCATCAATGACTGATATCTTCACAAACACTGACGCAACGACTCATTCAACAACCATATCGAATTTAGAGGACGGACAAACCTATGTGCATTATATAAAGTGCAGGGACCAATTCGGCAATTCAAATTCAGATGATTATCTCATATCATTCTCGTTAGCTTCGAACAAGATCTATTACATATCACCTTCGGGTTCAGATACAGATCCAGGCACATCCTCATTTCCATGGGCAACATTTGCTTACTCCATGACACAGCTTAGACCTGGCGACACATTAATAATAAAAGATGGCACCTACTACCAAACCCTGAACGTAACAGTATCCGGCGCAGATGGATATCCGGTTATATTCAAAGCTGAAAAAGACGGGCAGGCAATTATTGACAGTAACTTTGAAAGAACAGGTATTGACATATCCGGGAGCAGTCATATTGAAATCGAGGGAATTGTGTCTATATCAGGTTATGGATATAATGTGTTGGTTTCGCAGTCAAGCAATATATCGTTTAAGAGAGTCTCAGCCTATTCTATCGACTATGATATAAAAGGAACAGTATTTCTTGTATATCTAAGCAGCAATGTCCTGGTTGAGGACTCCGTTGCATCAGGCTGGGGGAGAAATATGTTTAATTTCTACAAATCCGACAATAATATAATACGAAGATCTTTTGCCAGATGGATGGGATGGCTAAATGCAGGAGCTATGGCAGGGGACAATTACTGCCTTCAGTTATATGATTCATCATACAACGTAGTAGAAAATTTTATATGTGCACTTCACCCTGAAAAGCGGGACGTGTCATATGGGGGAGTTGCCAATTGGGATAACGATGATTTGTATTACACGAGAAACAATACATGGGCAGGCAATGTCGTGAGCCTTGATAGTCAAGCATTTGCTGCAGTATATGATGCCGGCACTACTGACAGAATGTATGATAATACATTTAGGGATATGGTATTAATTGGTGCCAACAGGGGATTTTATCAACGCGGAGATAAAGCGATCGTTCAAAATATCACCATTAGCCTAGATAATACTACAGGTTTTGAATGTTATTTTATGAGTCCACATCCGGCTGCAGCAGAAAACTATACGATGGATCTTGATACATTTAAAAACAATTCCCTTCTTGGTTGCAACACAGGAATGGCCAAAATCAGTTCTGCATATACTACGGTATTTAACCATTCGTATAATAATTTTTTTAACACATCATCATTTGTTTACTATGGCACCGCGCAGGGAGCAGGAGAAACATGCAAAATATGTAATAATGGCGAAGATAATTCCATAGCCCCGGGATATGACACTGCGATGTATGGAAATGGCGCATATTTAATCAGGCCCCCAAACCTGATCAACCAGGGGGAAAGTGGATCGCACATGGGAGCAGAAGTCCTTTATCGTTACCATGATGGGGTGCTGACAGCAGCTGAATTGTGGCCATGGCCCATGGAAGACAGGATTTACAGTGAAACAGGTTTAAGTGTAACCTGGGAGTCGTGTGGTGGACTGTGGAAGACTCTGGATGGAGTATATTCAGGAAGCCCTCCGGCACCTCCATACTATAATCTCCCTGTCACAAGGATCGCAGGTGAGTCTCCAGTCTATTATTCTTCACTCCAGGAGGCCTATGACAATGCTCAAAATGGAGATTTAATACAAAGCAAGGCACTTTCATTTAAGGAAAACCTCAATATTGATATCGATAAATCTGTTACTTTTGAAGGTGGCTATGATTGCGAGTATGCAGGAAATATAGGGGAAACTGTTATTGAAGGAATCGTGATAATCAGTGATGGATCCGCTGCGTTTAAGAATTTTATCCTTCACTAATAAAAATTGGTGACACATAATATTTGTTTATTTTTCATACATGCATAAATAACGAAACAACTCCGCATATCAAGAAGTGAAGCTCCCCGCCTACAAGGCGGGGCATCTAACGACTCCCTAAAATAATTCGAGTTGATTCGGATGCTTCTCTTCCTTTCGATGATATTCAATATATTTCTTTATCACTTCTGCTGTT
>CAMYJJ010000284.1 GCA_947258735.1 Thermodesulfovibrionia bacterium
TGATGAATCAAACGAAAGGCTCGGATATTTCCCGCACAGGATCGTATCATCCACAGTCTGTAACGTCCAGGACGAACCTTCATGCTTTGCATACTTTAAATAATGCGCATCACTTCTCCCATCAGTACATTGCTTGATATAGTAGGCAACGCCCAATACTCCCTGGTTATTCACTCCGGCGCTTATACCGCCAATCTCACATCCGGTTTCTATCCACTCTTTCTCCCATATTCCACCTCCTGTCCTGCGGGCAACTCTAAGGCCCTTTGTCATGTCAGAAAGTTCTGCATAATAAAAAATGACAGGGTTATCACTGCCATCGATAACTATTGCAGATAAATCTCCGGCACGGTTCTGGATGTTGGGCCCATCATACTGGTTCCCTTCCACAACTTCTTCAACTGTTCCTGTGTTATCCAGTGCAGTCCTCATCTTTTTTACGTAGTACAGATCAGGGTACTGAAAGTTCATTGAGTCGCACCCTTCATAGAGAAACTGATACGCGATATGCACATCACCACTGGAATCAAATGCAACAGAAACTTCCGTACCTGCGAGGCCGTCTGTGAAGACCGGATTTCTTTCTACTATTCCTGTTGCTCCTGTATACTCCTGCCATAGACCGTTCCCCCTTATGCTCAACATGGCGTCTGACTGCTGTTCAGAGCCGCACTCCCTGATTTCTCCTCCCTGATACACAATGACCGGAACATTATTATGATCAAGGGCAAGGTCCAGGTTTCTGCTGTTATCTATGGATGCAACACTCTCAAGTTGACTTACTTCCTGTGCAAGGTTTGCCTGTTGACCCTGTACAAGATAGTGAACATCATAGGTTCCGCTGGTTGTCTGGTTGTCTGTAAAGTATGTAATATGTACATTACCTTCATTATCAGGAAATGCCTTCATCTCCGGACTCAGCAGCCCTCCTGCATCAAGCTGTGTCACAAGAGTCTTCTGCCATATCCCGGTGGGCGGGTCATTGTCCGGTGGTTCCTGACTGCTGCTGTTACCCGGTCCGCCTCCGCATCCATGGAAGGTCAGCATACTTATAAGAACCGCCACATACAGACCGAAACACACTCGTTTATTTTTATGTACCATTGAGATAAGCGCCATATAACTCCTTTGCTTTGGGATGAACAAGATCAGTTGATTTCTCTACCAGCAGTGTATTGGGTAGGCTTTGATACATGGTATGGGCCTGTTCCGTATGTCCGTAATGCTGATAGAGTCCGGCAAGATTTATCTTTGCATCGATCAGACCCGGATCCAGTTTAAGGGCCTTTTTCAGGGCATGTCTGGCTTCTTCATCCTGCTTGCTGTTTATCCGGGATATGGCGATAAGATTATAGAAACTCGCCTTTAAAGGCCCGTTGCCGTCCTGTAATTCCTCAATCGCCTTTTGCGCAATCAACATGGACTGCCGGTAATCACCCCTTTCGAGATACCCTTTGGCCAGGGCATGTAGAGTCTTCACATCTTTAGAGTCCTTCATCAGGGTGTCATGAAGGATTTTCAGTTCTTCATCTACAAGAAACTCAATGCCGATTTTTGACAGGGAAGCAGATGCAGAAAAAGAACTGTTCAGCTGCCCCCCCGGACGCATGGCATACTGCATAAGCTTCGGATCAAAGATTTCCCATTTCTGCACAAGTTCTTTAATCGTGGATATATACTGTTCTGCCTTCTCATCATAGCCCTGTGCCTTGTCATGTATAAGTTTCAGGTACTGGGGTTTCTCTTCCGGCGATAATTCAGGCAGCGGTGCCTCCTGGAGAAAACGGGCAAACTCCCTGTTAATTTCAGAGGCACGATAAAATGACTTCAGGGCCCATACCGGAGACTTGAAGGCAACTATATCGAGATACCTTTTTTCGAGCTTTTCAAGGAGCTTTGACTTGGCAGCCACAATTTTATTGTTGATTTTCCTGCCAAGCTGTTTATTCATATACCTGCGGTGTGTGTCATCCAGTGCATTATATGCAACCTGTGTCATCAGGTCTTTCAGGTATTCATCCTGACTGCCATATTTATTCTTGTATGCCTTACGTGCCTTTTTCCGATACTTGAGGGACTCTTTACTGTTGCCTTTTTCAAAATAAGCTATAGACAGTATCGCATCAGCCTTTATCCTCGCTGTCACGGTAAGATCACTTCTCATGCCTTTAAGAAAATCAGTGGCATCTCCGGACTTTCCGGATTGTTTGAAATTATCAAACATGGAAAAAGTGATTTTATCCTTCTCTTCCCCTTTTTCTTTCATACGCTTCAGAACCCGCGTGTAATCCATGTTCGAAAGCTCATGCTGACCAAGGCCTTTTCTTATCTGGGCCGCCTTTATCAGGAAATCCCGGGCATTGCTGTGACCGGGATGTTTTTCAGTAAATATCTCCAGATATTCTGCCAGAATCCGGAATTGTGAAATCTTTAAAGAGGAATCAATCATGACTCCAAGCATATCTTCTGTGTTTGAAGGCCCGGAAGCACCTGCAAGAAGTTTCCCGCCTGTGGCAAAGAGTGTTTCCAGATCTCCTTTCTCCCTGCTTGATGCAATAAGCGTATTAAGGACCTGCCCTCCCAGCCCGGATGATTTTTTTTCTTCTACATAATCAACAAGCGTTGCTTTGCCTGTTTCCCAATCATCCATTGCAGCGACAGTGAAGGAAGATACGATCTTTGATTCGGAGGCTTGAACAATCTTACTTACCTCCGCTTTTAATGAGGCATCATTGATGGTGCTGTCGTTCAATACTTTTTGACCAAAGGTTATCAGTCCCTCATAATCCTCTTTCAGATTATAGGCATCCAGGGTTAAATGGATTGCGGCCTTTGCCGGTTTACCATTCGGGTATTGTTTAATGAATCTGGTAAATTCGTTAATCGCTTCATCATATTTACCTTCGTCATAGGAAATCCAGGCCACATTAAAGAGCAGGTCCGGGACCTTCGGGGATTGAGGGAACATACCCGCATAGAGCGTACCCACTGATTTAATCCCCCCCCTTGCATATGCAGCCTGATAATAATTCAGGTCATCTTTCTGTTTCAGGGCCTTATAGTAAGATGATGCAGAGCTGTATAACATCTCTTCTTTCTGCTCTGTCTTCAGGAGGTCCCTGTCCGCGATTTTTTCATAGACCTGCCCTGCCTCAAGAAATCGGCCTGATGCAAACAGCGCCTCTGCATAGTTGTCTTCCATTTCTTCATATGCCGGGCTTTCTTCAAAGAAAGACAGATATTCGTCATAGGCATCTGCAGCGCGCCTGAATTCAGGGAGGGACTTCCTGTTTCTTGCCCGTTCATGCATATGCGTAACAATGTTCCGCGCGTAAATCTCAAAATCAGTAATGTTTTTTTCTTTAGCTGCCCGGTCAGTATGCACAGAATATTTCTGTCTCTTGAGCGCCTTGACAATATAGTTAATGTCCCTGTCAGCATCTGCATATGAGTCCAGTGCCTGCACACAATCAAAAATATAGCGCGCATATTCGAGCAGTTTGTCCGATGACTGCTGAAGCTCTGAAAGATGCCGGTACAGGGCAGCGGCATGTTCCCATTTTTTCTTGATGAAGTATCGATAGGCCAGCTTCTTTAATACCGCTGTGTAGACCGGCCTTGACCATGCGAAATTCTTAAAATATGCAATTGTCTCTTCCGGCTTTTTATCTTTGTAAACTTCTGTATAGCAGTAAGCCATATCAATCAGTGACTCAAACCGTATATCTACCCGCTGGTAGGTATCAATTTCAAGATCACCATCCGGAGCGCTCTTAATGGATTCTTCCAGAAGATCCAGGGCAGCACTAAAATCTGAATTATTTATATGGACCCATGCCAGTTTATAGCGGGCAACCGAGACAGCCGGACTGCCGGAATGTCCGAGAACAGCCTTATAGTGTTTTTCCGCTGCCGGAAGGTCCTTTTGATTTACATAATAATCGCCCAGAAGCAGATGGGCTTCAGGAACATATGCACTGTCCTTATGTTT
>CAMYJJ010000285.1 GCA_947258735.1 Thermodesulfovibrionia bacterium
CTGCAGATTATAAGAGGGACGCGGCTGGAAAAGTTGTTCTGCCCTCTGATGTCCCGACAGGCGGTGAGATTCAGGCCTTTTTAATCAACTACGTAATCCCTGAGATAGAGGGATCTTTACAAAACCTGTCAAAGATTGACACGGGTTTCCAGATCATTTTGAATCCGCAGACATTCGGCAAAACTGACAGTGCCTTTGGTATTCCCGGAGATGTAGAAGTGGATTATGGTGATATAGCCCTTTTAACGTCATCTCTTCAGGCTGTGAAAGCCCTGATCTATACCCATACGGCATACAACGAAGATGTAGATATTGATGATATTTTTAATATGATTAAGCTTGACACCCCCTCATTGATACCTCTGATCTTCAACAATTATCCCGACTTGTTTACCATTGAAAGAGCAGGCAACTTTGCTCTGGCCAAATCAGCTTTCATAGACGCGATAAACCTGTACTTCGACGCATCGTCTTTTATTAGAAATGAAGGAGACTCACAGCTTGACGATTTGGTTTCAATTGATCCCATCGACCTGCCTGAAGAAGAGGCCTTCCACTTAACACTAGAAGACATACTGGACTCAATGACCGGCGCAAAAGATATCAGACCGGAAGCCCCGGGATTCAGAGACCCGACTGGAGACAATATAAGACTAGATTTAACACAGTTTTTTGACTTTCCGATTGTTCTGAGAGACTTTCTTCCCTTATTTGTATCGGACATACCCTGCTCAATTCCCGATCCCACATGGAGCGGCATATTCCCAAATTTTTCTCATGAAGACTGGGGACTCTTTTTTAATGAATTTGATGAGGCTACTGTATTTTCAGAGCATTGGAGTGATGGGTATTACACTGGTCTGTTTGTTAAAGATGATTACCAGCATCTTATGTCTGTTACTGCAACAGGGCCGGGAATAGCTGGTATCCTGAACTTTGAATATATCCCTTCTGCTGGAGAATGGTGGCCTGCAAATAATCCCTTTTTCGGTACCACTGTGCCTGTTGACCCGCAGACCTATACGATAACCTTAAGTGATGCATATAATTCCTGTTCTATTGAAAAGACCATAACAGGGTATGTGGAGGAGTTTGTTACGTACCTGCAGCCGGAAGGTGAGACAGGCGGAAATATTAATTTTCTGTGGTCTGGAATACCGAATGCTGACACTTACTATATTGAGCTTTTCAGCCGTGATATTGTTGATCCTGATGCCCCTGATCCATACCTGTTATGGGAGAGTAATAATGTCTGGCCATTCTGGACAAGTGTCTATTACAACGGCCCTTCACTTACAGTGGGAAATACCTATGACTATACCGTGGTTTCAGGAGTTGAAACTGATAACGTAATCAATTTTTCCACTACAGAGGCCAGCTTTCAGTATAACAGCATTTTTAATCCTCCCACGGGATCTATCTCGGGTAGAGTGACTGCCGAAGGGTTACCGGTTGCTTGGGTACAGGTGACCGCCCATACATTTCAGTTTACCCATGACGACTGGAAGGTCAGTGCCTGGGCAGATGAGGACGGTTATTACACTTTAACGAATTTGCCGCCTGGATATTACCGCGTACAGTCCAATGGGTCAGGCATATATGCAGGAGAATATTATGATAATGTTTACACCCGAATAGCAGCGAATGCCGTTACTGTTCTTCCGGCACAAGATACCGCGGGCATTGACATTGCTTTATCCATAGGAGGCACAATCTCGGGCAGAGTTACGGCGGGGGATACAGGTCGGCCTGTTGCTGATGTATGGGTTTTTGCTCAGGGGTATTATAGTGGACGCTGGGGTGGAGGCGCATATACTGACGTAGGAGGGAATTACCTGATCCAGGGTCTCGGAACAGATCAATATCGTGTAGCTGCAGACAGTTTTGGAAGTTATCTTTACGAGTATTTTAATGATACACGTAATTGGAGTGCGGCAACGCCTGTCTCAGTCTCTGTTGGTTCATATATCAGGAATATAGATTTTGTGCTGACCATGAGTGAAACCTCAATCACGAAATTTAATGCCTTCACAGAAACCTTTTCAAATCATCCCGGCGGCCGTCCTGACGGATGGTATCTCCATCTTAAAGCAGTGGTTGACGATCCGCTTGGAGTGCCCGGCAATATCTTGTCTGCATATGTAGCTAACTTAAATCCAGCTACAGATCCAAATGTATATGATCTGAATTATTCAATCAGTGGTGAAGATGGATATTATAAACACCTTGCATATGCCAGCCAGAGTGGCTCATATCGTGTAACTGTACAAAATTATCAGGGGCAGGTTACAGAGATGGATACTGCTCCCATAGATA
This sequence comes from Thermodesulfovibrionia bacterium, assembly GCA_947258735.1. The sequence goes on from CAMYJJ010000285.1 coordinate 2,317, forward strand.
ATCCTGTTCAGCTTGGCATCATTCAGAACCTGGCAGTATCCGACAGCAGCACAACACCAACGGTTTCATTTGATCCGGTTTTTGGCGCTGATGAATACAGAATTACTGTTTTTAACTTTTCAAGGACGGACATTCTCTACCAGAGTCCCAAGAGCACTCTTACATCTTTTGCCATCCCTGCGGGTGTCATAGTAGAGGGGGAGGAGTACTATATAAGGTCTGAGGCCCGAGATATTAATACGACAGATGGCGACGGAGTAACTGATATGGAGAACAGGTCTGTTAACTATATATTGTTTACTCCGAACTCTGTGCCTCCATCGCCGATTACTTTCGCTGACTACTTCCCGCTGAATTCATCCATTCGTGTGTATGAAACAACTCTGGGGGATCCCGGTGAAGAGGGAACTACATATATCAACAAGACAATCGGCACTGAAATGATTAACGGTACCGAGACAACAAAAAATGGTGTTTTTCCATATGCCAATATAGGTAACCCTGACACATTTGATGAGTTCTATAATGTAACGAATGACGGCACGGAGATTAAAATATGGGGTAATGAAACATTTGTTTGTGATACGCCGGCGCCATTATTACCCGGCCTGTTGATGGATGGAGATATCATTATGTCCGAGCCTTCAATAGATTGCACGGACAGAATCACCGGTTCACCCGTTGCTGTTAGTGGAGACGATCCCAAGCTTGTTGACATAAGGGATATTACCATTTCGGGAGTAATATACCGCGACGCTCTTGTGATTTTTGCTACTGAACCCGGAACGCCTGTCCTGCCCCTGGACTTCGGCACGAACTTCCTGGGCTTCCCAGCATCATATGAGCCGAATGCAAATGAGACCCTGCCCGGAGGACTCAAACGCTTTTCCGTTTACGCAAAAAGTATTGGACTGGTTGCACAGGGGGATCTTAATACTTCAACAGGAGAGTTCGGGGCTCTAATAGAGTTGAAGAGCTTTATTGCTGCTGATGCGATTGTCGGTACGTGGGGAGCTTCTGCTTTAAGTCATGAGAATTCAGGTCAATGGATGACCGGTGTAGTGAGAGCGATCTTTAGAATCGATGGCACGGCAACTGAGACAAAAGAGCTGAATGAAGATGGAGTGTTGAGTTCTCTGACAGAAGACTTCACATATTCGACAAACCTTAATCCTGATGGAAGCACTATGCTTACCGAGGTATTCACAGACAGAACAGAGGTGCACAGGTTTGTTCTATCCGACAATGGGAACATGTTCATTATGGACGGCACGGCTGATCCTGATGCACAGCAGATGGTAGTTGGTGTAAAGATAGACGATACAAAGACATACAGCAACGAGGACTTCTCAGGCAATTACTATTCTATCGAATACGAATATGACGCTAACGGTCCCTATTACTACTCGGCATATTCCGCTATGCTGACTCCTGATAGTTTTGGAAATTATTCCGCTAATGGGACTGGCAATAGAGATGGGGCGGTTCTATCCTATTCAGGAAGTAGTGTCTATCTGGTTAATGCCGACGGGTCAGTCGTCTTTAATAACGAACAGTTCAACGGATCTGTTTCGGGTAGCGGAAACCTGGTTGTAGCCGCGTCTGCCCCGGGAAATGACATAAACCGTTTCTATTCAATGCTTATAATGTAAAAAGGGG